>RKRS01000113.1 GCA_007571275.1 Dehalococcoidia bacterium | reverse complement strand
ACATCCAGCACGTGAATCGCGCCGCTGAACTCGAACGGGGCGTCGTAGCTGCTGGTGACCGGCGAGTAGTGGTCCGCGCCAACATCCGCGCCGCCTCGCACCGCGATGCCGCTCCGATCCGGAACCTCGATACGCCCGACCTCTTCGCCGTTCACCGATAGCGTGACGACGCCACTTCGCCCGGATGTTGCCTGCATCACCGCTGAGAGCGTCGCGCGACCGACGGGCAGGAACGAATCGCTGCGTCCGACGGTGACGTGCTCTCGGGAGTTGTAGTCCAGGCAGAGGCGATTGTCCTGCACATAGAACGACAGGCCGCCGGCCATGCTGCCGTGCGCGAAGAGGACGCCTTCGTCGTCCGCGCTGGTTCGTTCCACATCAGCGCTGATCACCCAATCGCCGAGCTGAAGCATCGGTGAGACTCGACCATGCACATGCGCGGTCGGTGGATAGTAGCGGTAGTGCAATCCGTCGTGTGGATTGCCTGGGCGGTTGCTCGGGCGGCCCAACCCGATGATGCGGTCGTCAAGAGGCAGCACGTTGTAGCGTCCCGCCTCGATCCACCAACGCTCAATCATCCGCTGCAGACGCTCTGGCTCCTGCGCGGCCAGGTCGTTGGTCTCCGAGAAGTCTTCGGCCAGATTGAAGAGCGCCCACTCGTCATCCTCATAGGGCGTGCCGCGGAAGTGGCGGGTCACTGCCTTCCAGCCATCCATCCAGATGGCGCGGTGACCCCACATTTCGAAGTGCTGAACGCCCTTGCTTGACGGCGCGTCCGGATCCTCGAACGTGTAGGCCATACTCTTGCCATGCACCGGCATCTGGGACAGACCCTGATGCGTGTTGGGCGGCGTCTCGCCGAGTACGTCGAGGACTGTTGGCACGATGTCCGTCACATAGTGGAACTGGTCGCGGATCTGTCCTGAGGGCACTTGTGACGGCCAGCGAATGATCAGTGGCACGCGTACGCCGCCGCCGTAGGCGTCGCTCTTGTACCAGCGCAGCGGTGTGTTCGCGACCTGCGCCCAGCCCCAGGGGACGTCCGTCCAACTGCGCGGCCCGCCGATGTCACCAAGCCGCGACTGCCAGGTCGCCAGACGCGCCGCCACTTCCATGGGGTCTGGCTCGCCAGGGCCGCGGCGGAGCAAGCGGCCGTCGTTAGACGAGATGCCGTTGCCGCCAGCGACGGTGCTGAGCATACCCATCGGCCCGCCCATACCAGACGCGCCGTTATCCGATGTAAGAATCACCATCGTGTTGTCGAGCTGTCCCGAATCGTCCAGATACTGAAGCAGACGACCGAGCTGCGCATCGGTGTGGTCCAGGAATCCGGCAAAGGCCTCGAACAGTCGGCTGGCGAAGCGCTTCGCCTCGTTGGACAGATCATCCCAGCGCTCGACGCCGGGGTTCCGCGCGGCGAGCTCGGTATCAGGCGGGATGATACCGCTGGCCAGCTGTCGCTCGTACCACTGTTGACGCACAATGTCCCAACCGGCGTCGAATCGGCCGCGATACTTGGTCACGTACTCAGCTGGCGACTGGTGTGGCTCGTGCACGGCGCCGAGGGCAAAGTACATCAGGAACGGCTGATCCGGTCGGTGCGACTGCTTGTCGCGCAGAAACGAGATGCCGCGGTCGACCAGATCTTCAGTGACGTGATAGCCCTCTTCCGGCAACTTGGGCGGCAGAATGTGGTGGTTGTCGTGAGTCAGCTCGGGGTAGAACTGGTCGGTCGCGCCGGAGAGGAAGCCGTAGTAACGGTCGAACCCGCGCTGTAGCGGCCAGTGGTCGTAGGGGCCGGCGGGGCCGTTTTCCTCAGCCGGGCTCAGGTGCCACTTGCCGACGGCGTAGGTCGCGTATCCACGTGGTTGCAGCATCTCGGCGAGTGTGGCCGCGTGCTTCGAGACCGAAGCGCGCATGTTAGTGAAGCCGGTGTCATGGAAGTTGGCGATCGTCCGCATCCCGACCGCGTGGTGATTGCGCCCCGTCAACAGGGAGGCGCGTGTCGGTGAACAGAGCGGGGTGACGTGGAAGTTCGAGTAGCGCAGCCCGCCCTCGGCCAACCGGTCGATGTTGGGCGTCTCAATCGTCGAGCCGTAGCAACCGAGATGGGCAAAGCCCATGTCGTCGAACAGGATGATCAGCACATTCGGACGCGGGCCGTGCTCATGCTCGGGCAAGAGCGGCCACCATGGTTCCGATTCATCAATCGTGAGGCCAACCTGGCCATGGAATTCTTCGAACTGTTCAGACATATGCGACGCCAATCATGCGATCTCAAATCGACAGGCAAGATAGGCGATTCCAGCCCACTCCGCCGATACTCAAAATCTTGTTGGTCTCCTGCCAGTTCTGTCCACCTTGCCGACTCACTCGGCAAGCGCGGCGGCCCCCTCAGTCGCTGCGCGACAGCTCCACCAGGAGCTTCCTAGGGGCGGATGATTCGCTTGGGCCGCTGCGCCAGACGCTTGAGCATCGGTTGGGCGGCGTCGATGAAGCGGAACGCGATCCGCCTCGTGTCGCGTGGATCGATCAGGTCGATCACGTCGAAGTTATGCGCCGCCTTCATCGGGCTGCGCAACCGCAGCAGACGGTTCTCGATCATCTCGCGGTGCGCTTCAGGATTCTCGGCTGATTCGATCTCGCGTTTGTACGCGGCCGCGACGCCGCCCTCGATTGGGATCCCGCCCCATTCGCCGGCCGGCCAGCCGAAGCGCATGTTGACGCCCATCGGTTCGCCCATGCTGTTGGGCGCGTCGGCGGCGACGCCGTAGCTCTTGCGGATGTTGAACTCGACCTTGGGCACGTCCGCCTCATAGGCCGCGATCAGCGCGCGGGTACCGCGACGCATTGTCTGATTCAGTTCCGCCTGCGAGCCAAGCATGAAACCGGGCATATCCAGGAAAATCACCATCGGCAGGTTGAATCCGTCGCAGAGATCGACGAAGTGAGCAAACTTGTCGGCCGCGTCGCCATTCATTGCGCCGGCCATGACATATGGGTCGGATGCCACCACGCCGACCGCGTAGCCGCCGATGCGTGCGAAGCCGGTGATGATCGCGCCGCCCCAATGCGGACGCATCTCGAAGAATTCACCGTGGTCGACGACCAGACGCACCAGCTTGCGTGGGTTGTAGCCGCGCTTGCGGTTCTCGGGGATGATGCGCAGCAGCTCTTCGACCCGACGGTTCGGGTCATCGCTACAAGGGATGCGCTCGGTCACGTCGTTGGTGGTGTCGGGCAGGTAGGAAAGGAACTGCTTGATCTGGTCGAAGGCGTCCTCTTCGTTCTCCGCCTCGTTATCGACCTGGCCGCTCTGGTAAACGTGAACCCTGGAGCCGCCCAGTTCCTCTTTGTTGAATGTCTCGCCAATTGCGCGTCGGACGACGGGCGGACCAGATGGGAAGATCTGGGACTGACCCTTGATCATCACCGTGAAGTGAGAGAGCAGAGCGAAGGCGGCCGGGGCGCCGGCGACTGAACCCATAATCCCGGAGGCGACCGGCACCTTGTCGAGCAGGTTGAGATGCCGCCACCAGGTCTGGCCAGCGGGCAGGGCCATGCGACCCTCTTCCTCATCTCGCTTGGCCGAGTGGCCTACCCCTTCGATCAGCTGGACATAGGGCAAGCCATACTGCGCGGCCAACGGTGTCGCAAACTGCGAAGCGCCCTTCGAGACGTTGTGCGGCGAGCCGCCCGAGATGGTGAAGTCGTCGCCACCGATGACGATGTTGCGACCATCGATCTGGCCCATGCCCATGACGAAGGCGCCTGGCGTGAAGTCACGCAGGTCGCCGTTGTTGTCGTACTCATACGCGCCGACTAACGGCCCGGCCTCGAAGAATGAGTCGTTGTCCAGGAACTTGTCGATCCGCTCGCGGATGGTGTAACGCCCGCCGCGGTGTTGGCGTTCGACGCCGTGCGCGCCACCCATCTCCCTGGCGAGTTCCTTGATGTAGTTGATTTCCTCAATTGCGCCGAGCCAGTCCTGTCCCGGCTTCCACGATTCACGATTCTGGTCTACTGGCATGAGCTGTCTCTCAGTCAAACCTGGTTCATCAGGCAGTTTATCGCCAGGACGCCAGCGCGCTCTCCGCCGTCCGTACGTCGCATCAGTTGTCGGACCAATAGCGTTCGAGTGGGAAGTCGAGCATTGCCAGCGTGAGATCGTCGGCCAACTCCAGATCATTGGCCGCCAACAGCCAGATCGACTCGCCCTGTTGGAATAACCGCACGATCCCTGCGGGACCTGCCCAGCCAACGACCGGTCGTCCGATGGCTGCCCTCGCCCCACCTTCCGAATGAACCGCTAACCAGAGAACCATTGCGTTCCAGGCCTGGACATGATGACGTCGTTGGTCGAACACCAGCTGCCAGACAGCCAGCTGTCGTGTCTGGTCATCCTGACTCGACCAGACGCTGAGTTGATCACTGCCCCAACCGGCAGCGGCCAACTCGGCAATCTCGCTGCGCCGGCCGAGGGTTTCGCGCAAAAATCCTCGCAGTGACGACTCACCCATTCGATTGACCACCGGAGGCGCCCATCCGTCGCCAATTGCCTCAGTCAGTCGTTCCAGGTCTCTCAGTTCGATTGGCGCCTCGCGCGCTGCCAGCTTGCCGCGATGCATGATCTGTTCCATCGTCCAGGGTGGATCCAAAAACAGAGCGTCAATCGCCTCCCACCCGCCTGCATCACGAATCTCCCCGATCAGTTGCGCGCCCCCGCTGTACGCCGACTGCTCCGCGCTGAGCGCGACCAACCTGGTGTAGCGCAGCGCGTTCGAAAACAGGGGATCCCTGCGATCCAGGACGACGTCCTCTCCCCATTGCCGATTCGCAAGCAGCGTGCGCATCGCCGGGTCTGCAGCGACTTCATCAGCCACTACGGTCGCCTCGCCTTCCAGCAACCACATGAGCGCCGTCCTGGAATCGGTCGAACTCCCGTCAAATGTCCGCATCAACTCCGAGACCGTGCGTTGATCCTGCAGCGCATGCGCGAATTCATGGGCGGCGATGCTCGCCGCCCGTTGCGGGAGTGGCCGACTGCCGATCAGCGTCACCCGTCGACCATCCAATGAAACCGGATGAAACGCGCCGCCGATCAGTGGAGTCCAGATTCCCAGTTCGTCCGCAACATGGAACTCACTACTCAGTGGAGTGAGCAGGCGTCGAAACTGTTCAAGCGCCCCGCTGCGCTGCAGCTGATGCGGATTGGTCAGCCAATTGGTGATGAAGCCACTGACGCAGCCGAGCCGGCGTAGGTCCCATCGATCGATGACGCGGACAATCGGGAGGTCAATGAAATGCTCCCCGCGAACGTCCGCGGTGATCTGCGCCACTGCCGTCAACCAGACCAGCTCCTGCTCGCTCGCAGGCGTCTCCACCTCTGACAGCAAGGCGGTCGGCTGACTCGCGCGGTACGACGCGCGCAATTCGGCGACGCGCTCATCGGCGTCGCACCAGGCCTGTTCAGCGCGAAGCACATCGTTGATCTGCGCATCCTGGGCCTGAACGTCGCGCCAGCTCCTGAATTGTCCGCGAGAGCCGTGAATCGGGAGCGGCTGGTCGCTCCAGACCAATCCCGCCGACGGCTCTGGCTCGACTGGCGCTTCATCGGACGACTCTGACGGTTCATTCTGCTTCGCTATTGGCGAAGGATTGATGTCCGGGCGCGGTTCAGCATCTGACTGAGGTTGATCAGCTTGCAGCAGATCGCCCTCGATCGTCCGGGTAGCCGATTCCTGTTCGGCCGGCTTGCTCTGCGTTGCAGGCGCTTGTGGGGCAATTGACGGTTGGTCAACGACTACTGGAATGCGGTCGTCGCATCCGGCGAGCCACAGGCCCAGTAGTAAGAAGCCGAGCCAGACCAGGCTGAGCCTCAGCGATCGACGTGCTCGAGTCACGTATTCGAGAGTAGCGGGATGACTTCGGCCTCGAAGGCCTGCAATGCAGGCCAGTCCCAGGGCGGTCGCAGGGTGATGTTGACCCGATCAACGCCCGCTTCCGCGTACGACGCCAACACCGAGATCGCTTCCTGCGGCGTACCGAGGATCGCGCCGCGTTGGCGGAAGGCGTCCCCGGCCGGACCGAAAACTTCCTCGAAATGCGCCTGCGCCCGTGGTCGATCCGCTTCGTCAGCGGCCAGATGAAAGGACAGGTTGACGTCGCGCTGGATTTCTGCGGGATCGCGACCGACCCGCTCACACCACTGATTGAGCACGCCCGAGAGTCGCTGCCACTGTTCAACCGTCAGGTACGGCGCGTTCCAGCCGTCGGCGTAGCGGGCCACGAGCTGCAAGGTGCGACGTTCACCGACGCCACCGATCCAGATCGGCACACGTTGTTGCAGCGGTTTCGGTTCGCAGAGCGCGTCGGTGAGCTGAAAGTACTCGCCCGCGTAGTTCGCTTCTGGCTCCTCCCACAACGCCCGCAGCACACAAATGCCTTCTTCCAGTCGGTCGAGCCGTTTCCCGATGCGCTCAAACGGAATGCCATAGGCCGAATATTCATCAACATTCCAACCCGCCCCAAGGCCGGCGTCCAATCGTCCATTGGACAGATGATCAATCGTGGCCAGCGCATTGGCGAGCACTGCTGGATGCCGGTAATCCATGGCCAGCACGCAGGTACCGACGCGCACCCGCTCGGTGTCGACCGCGAGCGCGGCCAGACTGGCGAGACACTCGAGGTAGGGGCCGCGTTTCTCCGTCATCGGGGACTCGTAGAAATGGTCCGAGACATCGACCCAGGTGAACCCGGCCGTATCCGCCCAACGCCACAATTCACGACATTCGCCGATCGTTACGTTCTGCTGCACCAGGTGAATGCCGAATTCCATCTTGGCCTCGTTATATACCCATCATCTGGAGTTCACTTATGGTGACGATGAAACTGAGATCAGAGTATCGGAGCAATGGTATGACTTCTTCCAGAGATGTGGTGCTGCGCGAAGCGGAGTTCGATCGACGCGTGATGGCCTATGGCAGGCTCGCGGTCACGCTGCTATTGTTCATCACGGTTGTGGGGATTCCGCTGATCCCGTTCTGGTTGATCTGGAGCGTGTCCTATCTGCCCCGGGCATACGATCGATTCAGCGCGCGCCTCACTCCCACCTCGCTGGAACTCACCAGAGGCGTGTACTTCCGTACTGACAGCACCATTCCGCTCGATCGGATCACGGATGTCCGCTTGCATGACGATCCGATTATGCGACTCTATGGAATCCAGGGACTCAAGGTGGAGACGGCTGGTCAGTCGGCGACTACGTCTTCCGAAGGCAGTCTGATCGGGGTGGTCGACGCCCCCGTGTTCCGTGACGCCGTCCTGAGCCAACGCGAGGCCCTGCAGGAAGGCAGCCCGACAACCAGCGCCGTGCTGTCAGCGCAGCACAGCGACACCGAACTACTCGTAGAAATCCGAGACTTGCTCAAGAGCATCGACTCGAAGACATAGCCATGCGGGTCGTTAGCGTTGCCAGAGCGTTTGCGCTGCTCCTGAGAGACGTGTGGCGGTACCGTCTCCGAACCACTGATCGATCAGCGGTCGACTCCGCCGCGCGCGTTCCGACTCGAGCTCCGTTCGCAGGGCTAACAACTCGGCTGCAATGGCGTCACGCTGCTCCGCTTGCACCTCGGTGTGCTGCTCCCAGGCGCGGACAAGCGCAGACATCGCCTCATTGAGTTTGGCGACTTCGTTGCCAGTGTCGATGCTTTGAAGCGATTGGTGCAGCGCCTCTCGCGGCATCTGACGTCCGCGAATCACTTCGACGCCTTCGAGCACTTGTTTCAATAGGTTGAAAGTCTCCACATTCGCACGTACCTGCATCTCGGCGGTGCTGAGTCCCATGACGGCCGCGGCCGCCTCTTGGTCGAAGATGCGGAGCACGTCGGCGCAGCGATGGATTGTGCGGTCGACCTCGGCCTTGCGGAAGCCGTCCTGCAATGGATGCGCCCAACGGTTGCGCATCTCGGAGATGTCCACCATTCGCTCAGTCGCAGGCGGT
>RKRS01000059.1 GCA_007571275.1 Dehalococcoidia bacterium | reverse complement strand
CTGGCTTCCTTGCCCGATTCGGCGTTCGAGTTGGACACGCCATGTCGCGGGTGGATGGTGCGCGATGTGATTGCACATTTGGCCGAGGTGGACGATAGCGCTGCCGCCATCGCCTCGGGCGCGGCGAGCGCGATGGGCGCCGGCGGACGCTCCGATGACGGGCTGCGCTCGGCCTTGCAGGATTCGTCACGTCAGATGACGCGAGTGCAGCTGGTCGACTGGTGGCGCGCTGCGCGTGATCGTCTGCAGGACGCCTTGCGGCCATTGGACGCGCGAGCGCGTTTGCCTTGGGCCGGACCGCCGATGAGCGCCCGCTCGTTCGCTACGGCGCGGCTGATGGAATGCTGGTCGCACGGCCTCGACGCGCTGGACGGCGCCGGCCTGGAACCAGTCCACTCCGACCGACTCCAGCACATCGCGCATCTGGGCTACATCACCAGGCAATTCGCCTACCAGACACGCGGGCTCGAGCCGAACGACGAACCCCTGCGGGTCGAACTGACGCTGCCCTCGGGCGCCGACTGGTCGCGCGGCCCAGACGATGCGGCAAACATCGTCAGCGGTCTGGTGCCCGACTTCTGCCGCGTGGTCACGCAGCGGATTCACTACCGCGACACAGCGCTGCGCTACACGAGCGGAGCGGCCGAGGAGTTTCTGCAGGTGGCCCAGGCGTTCGCCGGTCCGCCCGGCGAGGGTCGTCTGCAACAGAGCGCATAGCCCGGACCGCGTTACCCTGCCGTTCATGCTGTCTCCTTACCGAGTCCTCGACCTGACCGATGAACGCGGCGTGCTGGCCGGGCAGATGCTGGCTGATCTGGGCGCGGACGTGATCCAGATCGAGCCTCCCGACGGATCATCCGGGCGCGGCGTCGCGCCATTCTTCGCCGAGCGTCCCGACGAATCGATCTACTGGGCCGCATACACACGCGGCAAGCGGGGGATCACCTGCGACCTGGAGACGGAGCGCGGACGCGAGCTACTGCTGCGTTTGCTCGAGACCGCGGATTTCCTGATCGAGTCTGCGGATGTGGGTCGAATGACCGAGCTGCAGCTCGATTTCGAGACGCTGCGCGAGCGGTTCCCGCAGTTGATCTATACCTCGATCTCGGCCTTCGGCCAGACCGGACCGAAGGCGCGCTACGTGGGCTCTGACCTCGCGATCTGGGCTGCGGGGACGCCGTTGCTGATGACCGGTGACGACGACCGCGCACCCGTCCGCGTGTCACAGCCGCAGGCCTGGGGTCATGCCGCCGGCGACGCAGCGGGCGGCTCGATGCTGGCGCTGCACGCGCGTCATCAGAGCGGGCGTGGACAGCACGTCGATGTCTCGGCGCAGGTTTCGGCCGCCCAGGCGACGCTCGGACAGGTGCTCGCGCATCAGCTGGGCGCAGTGGAGCCTGAGCGTTACGGCGGCGGAATCAAGATCCGCGGACAGGCCATTCGCGGCACGGCCGACGTGGCCGACGGTTACATCGTCCTGCTGATGGGACCCGGACCAGCGGTCGGACACTTCGCCAATCATGCGGTGCAGTGGCTGGTCGACATTGGCGCGGTTGAGCCGGCGCTGCTCGAAGAGAATTTCGTCACCTACGCCGACCGTGTCGCCAGCGGCCAGGCCGATGCGGCGCTGTTCCCGCGCCTGCAGGAGACGATGAGGGAGCAGGTCGCGACACGCACGAAGCAGGAAATGCTCGAGATCTCGATTGCCTATGACCTGCTGCTGGTGCCGGTTCTGACCATCGCCGATCTGAGCGTAAGCCCGCAACTCGAACAGCGCGGCTTCTGGCGTGAGCTGGAACATGCTGATGGCCGACAGGTCACATATCCGGGACCGCCGCTGAATATCGTGGTCGATGGCGAGCCATTCGGATACAGCCATCGCCCGCCGCCCGCGCTCGGTCAGCACAATGCGGAGATCTACGGCGAACTGGGGCTCACCGACGCGGAGATTGCGCAGTTGCGGTCGGAGGGCGTGATATGACGTTGCCGGAAGGCTCAGGGCCACTCGCCGGAGTCAAGATCCTCGATCTCAGCTGGATCGTCGCCGGGCCGACTGTGGGGCGAGTGATGGCCGACTATGGCGCAACCGTGATCCGTGTGGAATCACCGACGCGTATTGACACCGCCCGCGTCGTCGGCCCATTCCACGGCGACGTGGCCGGCGTCGAGCACTCGGGACTCTACGGCAACGTCAACGCGGGCAAGTGGGGGTTGACGCTCGATCTTCGCGTGCCTGAGGCGCAGGGGATCTTTCGCAGGCTGTCCGTCTGGGCCGACATCGTCTGCGAGTCGTTCACCGCAGGCGTACTGGCTCGCTGGCAACTGGACTATCAGCATCTGCACCAGCTCAAGCCGGATCTGATCATGCTCAGTAGCACATTGTTGGGTCAGAACGGTCCCTACAACCAGGTCAGCGGGTTTGGCAGCCAGGGAGCGGGCATGGCCGGTATCCAGGATCTGGCCGGCTGGCCCGACCGTCCGCCCGCTGGTCCGTTCGGGCCATACACCGACTATCCAGCGCCGCGCTTTGCCTTGACCGCGTTACTGGCGGCGCTCGATCATCGCAACCGCACAGGACAGGGCGTCTTCATCGACCAGGCGCAGGCCGAGGGCACACTGCAGCTCCTGGCGCCCGCGCTGATCGACTACAAGAACGGCGGCTCGCTGCTCGAGCGACGAGGTAACGACGATCCTCAGATGTGCCCGCATGGGGTCTATCCCTGCCAGCTACCCGCAGGTCGAACGGAATCCTGGGTAGCCATCGCTGTCGCGACGGATGCGCAATGGCGCAGTCTGGCTGAGCTGACTGAGGCCGACGCGTCATGGTCCCTCGAGCAACGGCGCGCGCGCCAACCACAGATCGACGCCGCACTGTCCGCATGGACATCCACCCGCTCAGCGGCCGAGGTCGAAGAGAAACTCCAGAGCGCTGGAATCTCGGCGCACAGACTGTCAACCACCGAGGATGCGGCCAACGATCCGCAGCTCGCCCATCGCAACCATTTCCGACGCTTGCCGCACGCGCTGCACGGCGAAACGATCATCGAGGGGCCGCGCTACATCCACTCGGCCACGCCGATCACGACAGCTCGTCCGGCCCCGCAATATGGCGAACACAACGAGCAGATCCTGAAGGAAGTGCTCGGCCTGGACGACGCGGACATCATCGCCCTCGCCGCCTCCGGCGCGTTGAGCTAGAGCTCTGCCGACATCCATTCGGCGATTCGCTCGCCGATCATCATGCAGGTGAAGTTGGTGTTGGCGCGGATGATCGTGGGCATGATCGAGCCGTCGACGACTCTCAGATTCTCCACGCCGTAGACTCGGCCCTCGCTATCGACGACGGCGCCCTGCGATGGGTCAGGGCCCATTGGGCAGGTGCAGGTGGGGTGAGCCATACTCGTCGCCGTGGCGTGAATCCACTCGTCGAGCTTCTCGTCGTCGTCGATGATCTCCTGACTGATGTCGACCGCGCCGCTGTGATACGGCGTCATCTCGTCCGACTGGGCCAGATTCCAGGCAAGTCGAGCGCCCTCGCGTAGCCGCACCCGATCCGCTTCATCCTCATCGAAGCGCAAGTCGATGAGCGGATGCTCTCGGTGATCGGCGCTGGCCAGGGTGACCGAGCCGAACGAATTGGAGAGCTGCACCCCTGGCGCGATGCCGAACACCCAGCTGGCCTGCGCCTCATTGTCATCTTCGCCGACCCACGCGCCGAACCTAGCTTCGGGGCCGATCAGGATGTGGCCGAGCAGATAGACCTGCATGTCGTTGAATTCGCCCGTGGCTGAGGTGTATCGCAGCAGCGTCTGGGCGAGCGGGCGGTCAGGATCGACCGTGCCAGGCGTCGGCTGCAGCAGCATCGGGACCATCGGGTGATCCATCAGATGCTTCCCGACTCCTGGTAGATCAACAACAGACGGAATCCCGAGTCGGGCCAGCTCCGAGGCTGGACCGACGCCGCTGCGCAGCAGGATCGCGGGGCTCATGATCGCGCCGGCCGAGAGGATGATCTGTGCGCCCCGCACTTCCTGCAGCTCGCCGTCACATTCAACCGCCAGTCCGACAGCGCGGCCATCTTCGAACAAGACCCGATCCACCAGACAGTGCCCGCGCACGGTGAGGTTGAGTCGATTGCGCGCCTGGGAGAGGAAACCGAGGTTGGCCGACCAGCGAGTCATCAGTTCGGGGCCATCGCGATTCATGGCGAGCGGTGAGATGCCAGTTGACTCCGGATCGTTCTGGTCATTGGTTTCTTCGAATCCGTAGGCGACGCAGGCGTCGTAGAAGCCGCGCTGAACCGGCTCCATCTCGTCGCGTTTCCAGCGCCGCACCGGGATCGGTCCGCCCTGCCCGTGGAAGTCGCCGCCTTCGTCCTTGTCGTCCTCGAGCGCACGGAAGTAGGGCAGGCACTCGGACCACGCCCAGCGCCGGTCGCCGGTCAGTTCGGCCCAGGCGTCATAGTCGCCGGGCGCGCCGCGGATCGCGACGCCAGTGTTGATCGCCGACGATCCACCGACCAGCTTGCCGCGCGGCAATGGCGCGACGCGGTTAGGAACGAAGGTGGCGTCAAAGCCCCAGTCATGATGCACGACGGACGGCTCGTGAATGCTGTTGACATCGCCTGGCAGTTCGCTCAGCGAGCGATAGTCGGGTCCTGCATCAAGCAGCAGTACCGACCGCGAACGGTCTTCGCTCAGACGAGTGGCGAGTACGGCGCCCGATGACCCGCCACCTACGATGATCACGTCGTATTCCATCTGACTCCTCCTCAACTGCGTGCCTGAGGGTAAGACATTGTCGCGTTGGTTGGGGCAACGTCGGGTGATTCCCAGAGATTGGCTCACATGGAGATTACTCATGACCAGCAGGACGGTTTGGCCTTGACGACACCACCAACCGGGCGGTCTGGGGAAGTGGTGGAACCACAGAGATGAGCGGCGGACCCGGCAGTCGAGGCCGTGAGGCCAGCAGGATCCAGAGCACACCCGTCCCCGCGCCAATGCTGAAGATGACAAACGGCAGATCATAGCTGCCGAAGATGTCCCGCATAATGCCCGAGCCGAGCATGCCAATCGTCATGAAGGGCATCATCACCATCGAGGTCCAACCCATGATCCGTCCGAACTGTGACGCGCCGAAATAGTCGGCCCGCAGCGCGGTGATCAACGTGCCTCGAGCGCCCCAGGCGATCCCGTTCAACACAGCAAAGACCATCAGCATCCACCAGCCGTTGGCCAGACCGAGCGCGATCCCGGCCACAGCGTGACCAATCATGCAGAGCACCAATAATGGCCGCTTGGCAAATCTGTCCCCGGCCCAGGCCGAGAGCGACTGACCGATCAGCTGCGTCACCACCATCACCGTGACCACCACGGCTGCGTCGCTCGAGCTGAATCCAGGCAATTCATCGATATGGAGGACGCCATGACCGATCCACATCCCCACCACCATCAGCGGCGTCCCATGCGCCAATGCGAGACCCCAGAACGCCCTCGTGCGCAGCGCCTCGCGTGCTGTGAAATCACGGTGTCGATGCGGGTTCAGCGGTCGGTGTTCAGTTTGAGCATCGGTGGAGCCGTTCTCGGTACCGCCATCGACTTCCAGCCCCTTGTCCGACGGATGTCGCGCGAACAGGTACGACAGTCCCCAGCCGACGATCAGGAGGAACACGCCCGTGCCGATGGATGTTTCGCGCCAGCCGAGATTGAGAATCAGGACGCTGACGATCGCGGAAACAAGCGCGCCGAATGTGAAACCCATGGACATGAGGCCAATAGCCCGTGATCGCTTACGTTCGAACCAGGTCACGACCGCAACCGATACGGTCATGAAGCCGCCGATCGAGGTGCCGACCGAGAGCAGGATGTAGAAGCCGACGAACGAGACTTCGTCCCAGAGCAAACCGAACAGCATCATGCCGAGCGAGGTGGTCGCGATCCCCAGCCGCATCATCGCGCGGGGGCCGAATCGGTCAATCATCCAGCCCTGAATCGGTCCCAGCAGACCGGATTCGACTCGCGTGACCGCGGCGGCAACGCCGAACAGCGTCGCCGACCAGCCGAACTCATCCTTGAGCGCGGCGGCATAGAAGCCGAAGGCGTGCATCACCAACCCGCCCATCAGCATGTTGATGATCAGCCCGGCACCGACGATGTACCAGCCGTAGAAGATTCGAGGCATCGACCTCGAGGGTATCGGTCAATCCTCAGGAGTTGAGATCGACGCGTTGGGACGCTTCGCGGGCGATTTCACCGGACGTTGCGCGGTTGGGGCGGAACATGACGATCGGTTGGGCTGCGCGCAGAGCGCCGGAGGCCGAGATCACACGCACGCCTGGCAACCGTGGACGGCCAGCCATGGCGACCCAGATCACGCCGGTCAGCGCGCCGAGGCCCAGCACGGTGAAGGGAACGGCGTAGCTGCCGGTCGCATCGAACAGCACGCCGGAGAGGAAACCGCCGACGGTCATGAAGGTCGACATGACCACTGACGACCAGCCCATGATCTTGCCGAAATTGGAAGCGCCGAAGTAGTCGGCGCGGAGCGCGGTGATCAGTGGCGCGCGCGATCCCCAGGCCAGCCCGTTGATGATCGCGGCCAGCATGACCACCTCGAACGACGCGGCGAAGGCGAGCATGACCGCGGCTCCGCAGTGGCCGAACATGGCCGGGATCAACAACAGTCGCTTGGAGAATCGATCGCCCAGGTAACCCATGCCGAGTTGCCCGGCGAGCTGCGCCACGTTCATCGCGGTATAGGCGGCGCTCGCATGGACGACGGTCAGACCCTCGATCTCGATGACCAGCGAGGCGAAATGGACGAACACCCCCGAGACCACCAGCAGCGGAGCGCCGTGCGCCAGCGCCAGCCCCCAGAAGGCCCTGGTCTTCATCGCCTCTCGGACCGTAAAGTCGCGGTGACGAAACTCGTTCCCTTGTGGGGACAATCTGCGCGCACCACCAGCCTGGGGAGGCGGCTCGCCGTCCTTCATCAGCCCTTTGTCCTGTGGCTGTCGGACGAATAGCGTCGCCAGTATCTGGCCGACAACGAAGAGGATGATCGCGGACGCTATGGCGGTGTTACGCCAGCCGATGCCCTCAATCAGCCAGCTCACCAGCGGGGTCATGAAGCCGCCCAGAGCGAACCCGGTCGACATGAATCCGAGCGCGCGTGATCGCTTGCGTTCGAACCAGGTCACGACCGCAACCGATACGGTCATGAATCCGCCGACTGACGCGCCGATGGCGACGATGAAGTAGAAGCCGATAAAGGTGGCCTCGCTATTGAGCTGCGAGAAGGCAAGCAGACCGATACCGGTCGAGAGCAGGCCCATGCGCATCATGGTTTGGGGACCGAAGCGATCGATCAGCCAACCCTGGATCGGTCCGAGCACGCCGGACTCGATCCGCGTAATCATGAAGGCGACGCCGAACAGCGTGGCCGACCACATGAACTCGTTCTTCAACTCCGCGACGTAGAAGTTGAAGGAGTGCATGACCAGACCGCCGGACAGCATGTTGATGACGATGCCGGCGGCGACGATGTACCAGCCGTAGAAGATGTTGCGTTGCGAGCCAAAGAGCGCGGGCAACACGCGGTATCTTTCTCCTCAAGCCTCCTATGCCCGCTGAGTGCCGTCGGTTGCGATGGCGATGTCGGTCGGCTCGCATCGGAACAGGTGACCAAAGTCACTCTAAACCCGCGAGCCGCGACGTTCTGCCCTCTGTCATACTGCCAAACGTCAAATCGCCCGAACGCACAGCCTCCGTCCCGACTCCGCCGTCATTCCTGCGAACGCAGGAACCTAGCATTCGGACAGGCAACATCAATCAGGGCCACTAGTGAGGAAAGGGCAACACCATGGCCAGCCAACAGGGAACCCGCGCCGATGTCGACGCGATGGCGCAGCAACTCTCGAATTGGGGTCGCTGGGGCGACGATGACGAGCGCGGAACATTGAACTTCATCACGCCCGAAGTCTCCGCCGCCGCGGCGGCGTTGGTCTCCGATGGCGTCACCGTCAGTTGCGCGCTCGA
>RKRS01000065.1 GCA_007571275.1 Dehalococcoidia bacterium | reverse complement strand
TGGATGGCGTGATCGATATGCGCGGCGCGAACCCGCCAACCGTGTCGACTCTGTGTATCTGCGAGCGCGAGAAGCATCGCCGAGGAATCTGCGCCACCAGAAACGGCCGCCAGTAGTGGACGGCCGAAACCCGGTCCGACATGCGTGACGAGCGAACGTGAGATGCGGCGCCCGATTTCGCGAGTCTGCCTGTCGGTGGGGCGGGCCATCACGCCGCCCGAGTCAGAACGCTACTCAGCGTCTTCGGTTTGCTCCGGCAACAGATTGAGCCACCAGGGCGTTCGGTTGATCTCAAGCTGGCTACGCTCAGGAGTGCGGACGGCGACTGCTTCCTCGCCAGGGCGGACCATACCCAGGTCCTCGCGCGCAATGCGTTCAATGTACGCATCGGATTCCAGCCAGGTGACCAGCGCGGCGAGTTGTGCGGAGTCATGACGAAGCTGTTCGATCTCGATGCGGGTCTCGATGATCCGATCATCGAGGCTATTGGCCTGGAGCAACCCCTCGACACCGGTAAAGACAACGAAGCCAACGATCGCCAGCGCAGAGCCAAACACGAGGCGGCGCAGCAGCCAGCGCGGGATTCCTTCCTGACTCGACGAACCGTCCGCGGTCGAAGGATCAGGATCGAGCGAAGGCTCGGTAACGATTTCGACCTTGTGGTCGACTGTGTTGCTGACCATAGGTGCGGTCTGCCCGCCGCCGACGGTACTGTACACCTACGGGACGGCGTCAGAGGCCATCGAGGTGGTGTCGGTCATTCAGTCGCACGAGGGCGGGTTCGCCGTCGGCGATGCGAAATGTGGTCAGGCCGGCAAGTCCCGTGTCGATCCGCCGCCAGGCGTAATGCGGCATCGCCAGCGCATGCACGACCAACATCTTGACAACGAAGTTGTGCGTCACGATCAAGCCTGTGCCCTCGGCGGGATCGTTGACCAGATCGTCGAACACGGAACGAGAACGCTCTAACACATCGAGCAGCGACTCACCGCCAGGCATCGCCGCGCTGACCGATTCATTGCCTCGCCAGGTGCGCAGGAACTCGCCGAACCGTTCCCGCACGATCGGCCACTCGAGGCCTTCAAGTTCACCAACGTCCAGCTCCAGCAGCGCATCGCAGGCAATCGCTTCAACACCATGCGTCAGCGCAATCGCTTCGGCCAGTCGGCGCGCTCGCGAGAGCGGGCTGGTCACTACTCGCGTGATGTCCTCGTTGCGCAATGCGTCAACCGTCAGACGCAGCTGTTCGAGCCCGAGCGCGGTCGGTGGCGAGTCGGTGCGGCCGAGCCCGACGCCAGCCCTGTTCGCCTCAGACTCGACATGACGCAAAACGATAATGCGATTCATACGGTCGCCAACTCTGCGGCAAGCTCGATCGCCGTGCGGTGAATCCTGGTTGGCTCCTCGTCGCCTCCCAAGGCGAGAACGACCTGCTCGGGGCGCCCGGCGCCTCGCTCGTCATTGCGCAGTCGCATGGACAGCCTGGCCATACCCTCTGAGGCGGCGACGATTTCAATGCCCAGGATCAGCGGGCGGAGATCGTATGATTTCGTCTCCTTGCCGCGCTGATGGCTCCAGTCGATCTCGGTTCGAGACATGAGGCCGTCGATGGCTTCCTGCCACTCTTGCCCTGAACGGCGGTCGGGTACGACGACCTCATAGGATGCCGCGCGCAGCATCGACTGAAGCGACGGCTGCTTGAGCGGGCCTTCACGCAGTTCGATGATTCGCAGCCCTGGAGTCAATTCCTCCGACAGGCTGCGCAGCGCTGTCGCGAGCTCAACCTGTGCAGTGAGCAATATGTCGAGCAGCTCAGCCTCGGAGGTCACTCCCACCGCGAGCGGCGCAGCGAGCGCGATCTTCGGTCTCGGGGAAAAGCCGTGCGAGGTCGCCAATGGCAGTCCGGCCCGCTTGCAGACGCGTTCCCAGACTCGCATCAGATCGAGATGCGAGACGTATCGGAGCGGACCTTCTGCAGCGAAGCGAATGTGTAGTCGCTGGACTGCGTCGGATTGACTCATGAGCCGGCAAGCCAGGCCGCGGCCGCTGTGTGTGGATCCGAGACACGGGAGGCGACATCATTGGCCAGCCTGGCCAGGTGTTCTTCTCCGGACTCGGTGTGCAACTGATTGAGCACATTGGCGCGCGCCAGCGAGGTGATCTGTTGGCGGGCGCGATCAAGCTCCGCCGACTGCAGCTTGCCCGAGGCTTGCAGCTCCGCAAAATGCGAATCACACGCCTCAGCGAGCTTGTCGATGCCTTCGCCTTGCGTCGCAACAATCCGAACCACCGGCGGATCCCAACCCCGATCGGGATTCAGCGACAACAATGCCTTGAGCGCTGAAACCATGCGGTTGGCGCCTGGCAGATCGGACTTGTTCACAGCGAGCACGTCGGCGATCTCCATGATGCCCGCCTTGAGCGTCTGCACTTCGTCACCCATATTGGGCGTATTGACCAGGATCGTGGTCTGGGCTGCGCCGGCGATATCAACCTCATCCTGCCCGGCGCCAACCGTTTCAATCAGAATGACATCTTTGCCGTATGCATCGAGGACATGGACTATGTCCTGCGTCGCCGCCGACAACCCGCCCAATGCGCCGCGCGAAGCGAGCGAGCGAATGAACACGTCCGAGTCTGAGTAGAGTTCGGTCATGCGCACGCGGTCGCCGAGGATGGCGCCCATCGTGTAGGGCGAGGATGGATCAATCGCGACGATGCCGACGCTCTGTCCGCGTTTTCGGAACGCCTTGGCGAGTTCGTTGGTAACGGTGCTCTTGCCCGCGCCGGGCGATCCGGTCAGGCCAATCGTACGGGCGCGACCGCTGCGTGGATAGAGCGCGCGCAGCATCTCGCGGCCGCGCTGATCACCGCTCTCGACCCAACTGAGGACGCGCGCCAGCGCGCGTCGATCGCCATCGAGCAGGCGCTCTTCCAGCTCAGCCAGTCGCCCGGACAGTCGAGGATTCGGCTGGGTATTCGGCGTGGCGGTCGTCTCAGTCGTCACGAACGGTCGAGCTCGGGAACATGTTCGCGGACGTACTCGGCGATGTCTCCAGTATGCGCGCCCGGTCCAAAGACAGCTGAAAAGCCGGCATCCTGCAACGCCGCCGCGTCTTCGTCGGGAATGATGCCACCGCCGAGAAAGAGCGTGTTCTCCGGCGTGATGCCTCGCTCGACGCAGGCTGCTACGACACGCGGGAACAGTTCCATATGCGCGCCGGAAAGCACCGAGAGCGCAACGACATGCACATCCTCCTGCAACGCGGCTTCGGCGATCATGTCCGGGGTCTGGCGGATGCCGGTGTAGATCACTTCCATGCCAGCGTCGCGCAGCGCGCGGGCGACGATCTTCGCTCCTCGGTCATGCCCGTCAAGGCCTGGTTTGGCGACCAGTACGCGGATCTGGTCTGTCATCGTTGAGGCTTCGCTCATAATCTCAACTTCCGATTTACACGATTGCTCGTCCAGCTTAGGCCTCCGACAGTCGCAGTCGGGCGCCGTGCGTGTGCTTCGGCGAAATGAAGCCACCGGCGTTGGCGTCAGTGACCGTCCAGCCCTGACCTCGCAGATATGCCACTGAGGCTCCCGCATCGCGCACCGTCAGGGCAAGCATGAACATACCTTCGCCTGATGTCTCAAGCTTGCGAGGCAGCGGACCACCGCTACCTGGCAGCGGACGCACCAGCTCGATGTCGGTGGGGCCCAGACCAAGGAACTGCGCCTCAAGACCCAGCGCCTCAGATTCGAGGTACCGACCGGGTGTGAGTCGGTAGCGTTCCGTCCACTCACTCTGAACGGGCGCGATATCGTTCACCGCCATCGTCATGTGGTGTAGCGCATGCGGTCCTGGTCCCGAGGTTGGCCCAGAGTGCTGCGGAGCGTCATCGGGCGGCTGAGCGTACTCGATCAGTACGCCGTGATTGGAGCGCGGATGGATAAAGCCGATCATCCCGGTCAGCCCGACGCGCGGCTCTTCGTCGATCATCCGCATGCCCGACTCTTTGGCCGCGATCAGATCAGTAGCGACATCGGTCGACTCAAAGCAGATGTGGTGAAAACCCTCACCGTTGGTTTCGAGGTATTTGGCGATGCCGGTCTCGCCGCGAGTCGGCTGAAGCAGTTCGATCTCGCAGTTGTCGAGCGGGAAAATCACGCCACGCACGCCCTGTGACTCCAGCTCCATGTCCAACGCCGTCTCGAGCCCGAAGGTGTCGCGCCAGACCTCCGCAGTCTTGTCCGCGTCGTGCACGGCGATGCCGATGTGATGTATCCGTGTCAGCGCCATATTGCTCCCATCTCGTTCGGAATTGAGCTAGTCGTCCTGCACTGAGGTTCCGAATCTTGATTCGATCTCCTGGCGATGTTCTCGATCGTGCTCCAGGGCAACGCCCAGCAGGATGCGCGCCGGGTTGCCTGGCGTATTCAGATCGGCGTCAGGGATGCGCTCCACTAGCGTAGCCGTGCGACCGCGCAGGTCTTGTAGCGCTCGAATCAGCGCCGTCAGAGGACGGTCGCCGAGTGACGCGACCGCGGCCGCGTTGGTGGAGTTAATCCGGCTGGTCGGGAATTCCAGCAACGAGGGAACGCCGCCGCCCAGGTGCGTTTCGATCGCCGCGCGCTCCTCCGCCTCCCAGAACAGGCGATGCGCCGCCACGCCGATCGGCGACCATGCGCCTTCGACCATCGCTTCGTTGAGCTGGTCGTCCGGGACTGTTGCCAGTGTCTTGAGTAGCAGCTCGCGCTCCGCCTGCCACCAATAACGCAAACGCTGCGCGTCGGACCAATCACGGTCGGCCTGACCTCCGCTCGAACCGGCCGTCTTGCGCCCTCTCGCTCGTCGTCCTACACGCTTGCCAAAGGGCACGTTGACGTCCCTACACGACGATCCGTTCGCGGTACTCGCCCCAAACCTGTCGCAGCGAGTCGGAAATTTCTCCCAGCGTGGCCGATTGCTTGACCGCCTCCAGCATCAGCGGGACGAGATTTTCTTCCGTCGCTGCGGCTTGCTGAATCGCGTCCAACGCGGCGGAGACCGCAGTCTGATCGCGGCGGTCGCGCAAGCGCTCGAGCTTCTCGATCTGACGCTCGCGCACCGTTGGGTCGACTCGAACGATCTCGACGTCAGGATCCTCGTCGGTCTCGAAGCGATTCACGCCGACGATCACGCGGCCACGCTTGCCAGCAGATTTACTGCCTGCGCGCGCTTCCTCCGCTTCGGTCTCGACTTCGCGCTGGAAACTGGAGGCGGCTTCCAGAATCTCGGCCTGCTGATAGCCCTGCTCGATGGCGGAGACGGCGCCGCCCAGCGCGTCGATCTGCTCGATGTAGTTGCGAGCCTCTTCCTCCAGCGCGTCGGTCGTTTGCTCGATGTAATACGAGCCGCCGAGCGGATCGATCACATCAGCGACGCCCGACTCGTAGCCGATCACCTGCTGTGTACGCAGCGCGATCTCGACGGCGTGTTCCGACGGTAGGCCGAGCGCTTCATCGAGGGAGTTGGTGTGCAGTGACTGCGTGCCGCCCAGCACAGCCGCCAACGCCTGTAGCGCCGTGCGGATCACGTTGTTATCGGGCTGCTGCGCCGTCAGTGTCACCCCGCCGGTCTGGGTGTGGAAGCGCAGCATCTGGGCGCGTTGGTTCTCGGAGCCAAAGCGCTCCCTGGCAATGCTCGCCCACAGCCGTCGGGCGGCGCGGAATTTGCCGATCTCCTCCAGGAAGTTGCTGTGACAGGCGAAGAAGAACGACAGTCGCGGACCGAAGCTGTCGAAGGCGAGCCCCTGCTCAAGCGCGGCCTCTACGTAGGCAATCGCGTTGGCCAGGGTGAAGCCGATTTCTTGCGCCGCCGTACAGCCCGCCTCGCGCATGTGATAGCCGGAGATCGAGATCGTGTTCCAGCGCGGCACCTCGCGGGTGCAGTAATCGAAACTGTCGGTGATCAGCCGCATCGACGGCTTGGGCGGGTAGATGTACGTCCCGCGGGCGATGTATTCCTTGAGGATGTCATTCTGAACCGTGCCGCCGATCTGGTCGCGACCCACGCTCTGCTCCTCGGCGACGGCCGCATAGAGCGAGAGCAGAATGTTGGCGGTCGAATTGATCGTCATCGACGTCGTGACCCGATCCAGTGGGATCTGGTCGAACAGCGTACGCATATCGTCGATCGAGTCGATCGCCACGCCGACCTTGCCAACCTCGCCCTCGGCCATGGCGGCGTCGGAGTCATAGCCGATCTGGGTCGGCAGATCGAAGGCGACGGACAGGCCGGTCTGGCCCTGGTCGAGCAGGAAGCGGTAACGGCGATTCGAGGCCTCGGCGTCCTCCTGACCGGCGTACTGGCGCATCGTCCACAAACGTCCGCGATACATCGTTGGCTGGATGCCGCGCGTGTACGGGTACTCGCCTGGCAAGGAGCCAGCATCGCCATTGACGTCGGACACGTAGATCGGATCGAGCGGCTCGCCCGATGAGCGATGAAATGCCTCGCGCCGCTCGGGAAAGCGGCCAGTGGCTTTAGCGTACGGCCCGTCCAACCATTCCTGCAGCTGCGAGGTCATTGCTGCCTCCCTGTGATCACTCGGCGGGGCGTCGGACACTCAGGGTACTAGAGGCCAAACTCCACTGCAGCCTGGACTGTATTGAAGGTCAGGCAGTTGCCCACTCGCGCAGACGCCCAATGCGGTGATCGACGATCGCCTGCCACTCCTCCTGCGAGGGCGCAGCGGTGCTGGTCTCGCCGACGTAGGCGCTGCTCGCCAGCAGGTCGAAGGACAGTTCGCGCAAGGCGAGCAGGGAGCGCTCCAAGTCGACGGCGGTACCGCCTTGCTGTTCGGCGACGTTGACGACCCAGCCCCCGTCGTCCTTGGGCACGATCGTATCGCCCGTGAACAGGTACGCCTGCCCGTGCGGCGATTCGTAGCGGACGCTGATGCTGCCCTTGGTATGGCCCGGCGTCTCCATGATTTCCAAGCCGTCGAAGGCGTCCTCGCTGCTGCCTGGCTCCCAGGTGAGGTCGATGCCGAGGCCCTCGGCGTAGTCGTTGATCTGGTTCAGCTCCACTGCGCTGCAAGCCAGGCGTGAGCCGAACCGCTCGCGTACCGCCTCCAGTGAGGGGCTCGCCTCATCCCCGTGACTCAGAATCTGCAGCTGCACGCCGCCCAACGCTTCGATCTCGTCCAACACCGACTCGTCCGCCTCCGCGCGCTGGAAGCCCAAACCGTAGATCAGGACATTGCCCTGCGGCCGCGTCAAGAGATAGGCGCGGGTGTTGGCGATTTCTGCAACCGGGTAGTGGGGCGTGGCCCAGAGGTCAGGGGCGATTTGGGTGAGGTTCATGCTGTAATCCTGTGTTGGCTGCTGCGTTCAGTGCAGCGTAACGAATGGGCGGCGGCTACTCTCCGATGCGCTCGCGCAGCCGCGCTTCGCGCTCGGCTTCCCCGGAAGGAATGGCCTCGCCAAAGTCATCAAGCTCATAGAACGGTCGAATCTCGATCTCGCTTGGGCCAGGCATTGGGTTGGGACAACGCTTCGCCCACTCAACCGCCTCCGCCAGATCCTGAACTTCCCAGATCCAGAAGCCGGCCACCAACTCGTTCGTCACCCCGAACGGCCCATCGATCACTGTGCGCGAATCGCCGTCGAAAGCGACCCGCTTCCCCTGCGCCGTTGGCGTCAGGCCCTCGCCAGTCTGCATGATCCCCGCGTTGACCAGCGCCTCGTTGTAGACGCCCATCGCCTCGAACATCTCGGGCGAGGGCATTACACCCGCCTCGCTGTCTGTGGTCGCCTTGACCAGCACCATCACTCGCATCAGATTCTTCCCTGTTCAATGGGATCAACAGCAGCCTGGTCGCTCTGTGCGTCTTCCGATCATATCGCCGACTCCGATCGGCAACGCACAGCGCCCCGCCTCTACTCGGATACAGGCGGGGCGCTGTGATGAGACCCTGAAGCGCTTCAGGGTTGAGAGCTAGGGGGACCTGATCGGTTGTGTCGCACCGCACTTCATTGGAGGACAGGGATCGGTCTTTGGATCAGGCGGGGC
>RKRS01000091.1 GCA_007571275.1 Dehalococcoidia bacterium | reverse complement strand
TGTGTCGGACAGCCGCTCGGTCTGATCAGCGACGTTCGAGCGGTTCACCCAGCAACTCGTCCAGTGCTGAGAAGACGAATTGATCTCCCACGCGCACCCGCTCGGTCATGACCGGGTTGAGCAGCACCTCGTCGCCTCTGACCACCGCGATTAACCGACGCTCGCCGGTGCGCTCCAGAGCCCACCCGATCGATTGCCCCACCCAATTGGACAAGACCGGGAATACGCCGATGCCGTAGTTCGCTGTCAGCGGCAGGAAGTCGCTGGCCGTTGCGACGCGGATCATATGGGCGAAGCGCTCCGCTCCGTCCCACTCGGGACGGATGACCCGCTGCGCGCCAAGCAGGCGCAGGATTCGCTGGTGACGGTCGGATGAGGCCTTGGCGTACACGACCTCGACATCGAGCTGCCTCAGATTCATCATCGCCAGCACGGACGCCTCGAGATCCGCGGTCGCCACGACCGCGACGTCGACCTCGCCCAGCGATAGTGCGCGCAGCGCGTCGATGTCGGTGATGTCGGCGATCCGCGCATCGGTGACTTTCGGCGCCAGCTCGTGCACGTTGCCCTCATCGATATCGATCGCCAATACCTCGTGGCCCAGATCGTCCAGCGCCTCGGCCAAGTGCGCCCCGAAGCGTCCCAGTCCCAACACCGCGACCTGCATGTTGGCTCCTAACCGATTCGTACCGCTTCCGTCGGATAGCGGTAGCGCTCACGCGGCCGATCAGGGATCACGCTGGTGATCACGAGCGGTCCGAGTCGGCCGACGAACATCATCATGATCAGGATATTCGCGCCGGCTTGCGTCGCCGCCTGTGAGGCGCCTTGCGACCAACCGCAATTGGCCAGTGCCGACATGACATCGAAGGCGGCTGGCAGGACTTCGATACTCGGGTCGACCGCGATGAAGAACAACAGCCCAAAGACATAGCCGCCTAGCGCGATCAGCACCAGCGCGTTCGCTCTGAGCACGACGGGCGCGGGAATCTCACGACCGAAGGCGACTACCCGTGCAGAGCCGATCAGCGCGGAGATGACGCCCAGCGTCACGACCATGAACGAGCCGATCTTGATGCCCGAGGCGGTAGACGTCGACGCTCCGCCGATGAACATCAGGATGATCATGGTCAACGAGGTATCGGCGCCGGCCTGTTCGAGCGGGACTGTGGTCATCCCTGTCGTCCGATTGACCGAGAGGAACAGCGCGTTGGTCAACTTCGAGATCACGCTTTGATCACTGAACATTCTCGACCAGTCGGTGATCAGGAAGAACGCCATGCCGATCACCAGCAGCAGCCCCATGCCGGTCACAACCAGCTTGGTGTCGAGCGTCCAACGCCGCCGCGGCTGCCGCAGATTGAACACCGTCAAGAAGGAGAGCGAGCCAAGAAATGCGGAGATGCCCATCACCACCATGAGCCAGGCATCATGGGACTGTCCGATGAAACTCCTGCTCCCGCCCATCAGGTCGAAGCCGGCGTTGTTAAACGCCGATATCGCGTGATAGAGCGCCAGCCAGACGGCGCGGCCACTGGAGATGTCTCCTGGCTGTTCGATCAGGAACCAGGGCAGCAGTAGCAGGAACGTCACCAGTTCGACTGCTGCTGTGTAGATCATGACTCGCCGCAACAGGACGGACGCGCCTGTTCCATCGATGCCTGCGGTCATCAGCTCGAGGCCGAAGAAGGCGCGGCTACGCATCCCCAATCGCTGTCCCGCGAGGATGATCAGTACGCCGGCGTACATCGTCACGCCCAGCCCGCCGACCTGGAACAACACGAGGGTGACGAGTTCCCCGAAATGAGAGAACGTCTCGCTGGTGTCGAACCGGGTCAGTCCGGTCACGCTGACCGCTGATACGGAGGTGAAGAGCGCGTCGAGGAACGGGATCGAGTCGCCGCTGGAGGATGAGATCGGCAGGTGCAAGATCGCGCCGCCGATCAGCATGACGATCGCGAACAGGACCACAACCATCCATGACCTGGGCGTGAAGCGAATCCGTCGCCGCCGACCGGCGCGAATCACTTCAGGTTGCAAGCGCACCCGTCGCAGCACGACATCGCCGGGCCGCCGACGGTATCCCCGCTGCTCGCTCATCCACAGCCTCCAGGTGGGAGTGTATGCCTCCACAGGCCACCACTGGTGATTGAGAGGTCATAACTGGGGGAAGCCCCCTCTGCCTGGCGGCATCTCCCCCAGCGGGGGAGATTTGGGAAGAGTTTTGGCGTCTCTCCCTAGAGAGGGCGAGTGAGGAGAATCGCCGCAAATTTTCCGGGACAGAGCTCCCCCATTGGGGGAGCTGTCACGAAGTGACTGAGGGGGCTTCTGACGAGTGGCGACTGGGGATATTTCGGTGATGCGAGGGGAAGCCCCCTCTGCCTGACGGCATCTCCCCCAGCGGGGGAGATTTGGGAAGAGTTTTAGCGTCTCCCTGGGGTTCGCCGGATTCGCAACGAGATCGGCGCGTACAGTCGGAAATTGCTGGGAGCAGTGCTGGAGTAGCCTGCAACGAGTTTGAGCGAGGCGAAGCGGAGGGCACGATGGCGATTGCGGCAGAGATAGCGCAGGCGATGGAGGGTAGCTCGTGGGTGCGGAAGATGTTCGAGTTGGGCATTGTCTTGCGCCAGGAGCGTGGCGCTGAGAACGTATTCGACCTCTCGCTGGGCAATCCGATTATCGAGCCGCCGCCACAGTTCTTCGATGCGCTGCGTCGCTTTGTCGACGACCGCCAACCGGGCGCGCATCGTTACATGCCCAACGCCGGCTATGTTGAGACGCGCCAGGCCGTGGCCGACGCACTCGCTGAGGAAACCGGACTCGCATACGGCGCCGGGCACGTCGTGATGACCGTCGGCGCCGCCGCCGCGCTGAACGTTGTGATCCACTCAGTCTGCAATCGTGACGACGAAATCGTGATTCTGACGCCGTTCTTCGTCGAGTATCTCTTCTACGCCCAGAACCACGGCGCGCGCGCGGTGCTCGTTGACTGCGACGATGACTTCATGCCCGACCTGGACGATTTGGCCGCGAAACTGTCGCCACGCACCAGGCTGGTCATCCTCAACTCGCCAAACAATCCCTCGGGCGCGATGTACCCGGGTTCGGCGATCGAGGCCATCGCCAGGTTGCTGCAGCGGAAGTCAGCTGAGTTCGGTAGCGAGATCTATCTGGTCAGCGACGAGCCATACCGAAAGATCCTGTTTGACGAGCATCAGTATCCGTTCCCGCAGCTGGTCTACGAGCGGACGATCACGGTGACCTCGCATGCCAAGGACCTCGCCCTGCCAGGCGAGCGGATTGGCTACATCGCGTTGCATCCCGACTACGACGATGGCGGCGAGCTGATGAACGCGTTGATCTTCTGCAATCGCACGCTGGGTTTCGTCAACGCGCCGGCGTTGATGCAGCATTTGGTGAGCGGCTTGCAGACCGTGACGATTGATACGTCGGATTATCAGCAAAAGCGCGACTATCTGTATGGGGTGTTGCGATCGGCCGGCTACGACGTGCGCAAGCCGGAGGGCGCGTTCTACATGTTCCCCAAGTCTCCGGTGGCCGATGAGATGCAGCTGGTAGAGGCGTTGCAGCGGCACGGCGTGCTGGTCGTACCTGGTCGCGGCTTTGGCATCTCGGGTTACTTCCGTGTCTCCTACTGCGTCGAGCAGCGCGATCTGGAGGGCGCGGCTCCCGGCTTTGCCGCCGCGATGTCGGAGTTGACAGGCTGACAGGCCCGCTCCGCGTGTTAGGGGTTGCGGACGCCTGGCCGTGTAAACTGAGGACTGGTCGGCCCCATCGTCTAGAGGCCTAGGACGCCAGCCTTTCAAGCTGGTAGCACGGGTTCGAATCCCGTTGGGGCCACCACCTGTTGACGTCCTGGTAGCTCAGCGAGTGCCTGACTGCTCGTGGACGCCGGGGAACGTTGGTTGTTCTCGCTGCGGTTCAATCCTTCGACCAGTACGCCGGATCGGACGGGAAGACCGTTGAGGTTCTCGTGATCTCGATGTCACCGTCGAGCGTGTCCGCAGCTGCGGCCCAGACGGCATAGTGCGGCGCGGCGCGATGTGCATCGAGCGCCGCCTCGTCCTCATAGACCTCATAGAAGTAGTAGACGAGCTCGTCACTGGCATCCTGCAGGACGTTGAAGCGGTGGCAACCTGGTTCATCGCGTTCGGAGCCGAGCGCATCGACCTCGATCGCATGGAGAAAACGATCGAGATCGTCGCGCTTGACTCGGACTTTGACCCAGATGGCGATCATGCGAATTGATCCTGTCCAGGCGCGATCATGTCCGCGATCTTGTCTGGTTTGTCGACGTAGTCGCGGAATGGATAGGGATGGTCGTAACCGAGAATTTTGTGCAGCTCGGGGTAGCGCTCGAGCCGTTCCGGCGAGACGGCGCTTTCGCCCCACATGCTCAGGCGCTGCATGTACGAGCGAAGCCAGACGAGCACCATCGTCACCCGCAGGCCGGTGCTGTTGCGATTCATCGCGCCGTGCCAAGTATTGCCGCCCCAAACGGCGAGTGAGCCGGCCTTGGCCTCGATCGGCACGGGTTCGAAGAGCCTGTCTTCGCCTTCCCATTCCCAGAACTTGGTCTCGTGCGGCGCTGGCGCGCGCCCCCAGCGGTGCGAGCCAGGCACGAATACGGTCGGTCCGTCGTCGCGATCGGCGTAGTCGGTCAGCACCCAACTCGTGTTGACCAGATGGGTGTACGCGGCCTGGGGCGGCGGCACGCCGTGCGTGTCGTTGTGGATCGCGAGGTAGTTCTTCTCGTGCGGCGGCTTGATGATCGACGACGTCCCGCCCAAGATGGCGCTCTGGCCGCAGTGCCAGCGGGCCATGGTCAGCACCACCGGATTCAGCACAGCCTCAGTAATGACGTCATCTTCCCCCACCAGCTCCCAGGCGCGCTCGTTCGGGGTGGGCAGATCAGCCGTGCGCCAATCACCGACCTCGACGCCGTGGCGGCGTTCGTAGGTATTGAGAATGGAGTTACGCAGACGTTCGGCGAAGTCGGGCGGTGTTCCCAGCTTCTCGGGCGGAATGACCGTGAAGCCGTAGGCGTCCAGCTCAACGATGTGCCGGGTCAGGTCATGCTCGATAATTGTCTTGACCAGTGGGTCGGCATTGGGCGAGCTGCCCAGCTCAGCGATGTTCATCGCTGTCTCCTTTCTTACCAGACACGCGCAGTCTAGTGTTGGGCGATTGAGAATAAGAAGATGCTAGCGTTCGGCGAGACTGATTCTCAATCGCAGGCCACGGTCTGCTCGCAGTGACAGGATGGCGACGATGACCAAGATTTCGGAAGACCCACGCATTGACCCGCGGATTAAGGCCATTTTCGGTGGACTCGACGCCATCGGTAGCCCGGATGCGGCGAACCGCGAGGAAGTGATTGCGCGCGCGAACTCGGAGGAGGCGCGGGCGCAGCTCGCTGGACTACAAGCCTTCCTGGCGATGTGCGACACCGAGGAGATCGCGCCTTCGGATGGCCTGACGATCACGACGGAAACCTTCACCTCGTCGCCGGACGGCAACACGATCAACATTCAGCTGATTCGACCTGAGTCGGACGAGCCGCTGCCCTGCGTCTATTACATCCACGGCGGCGGGATGGCGCAGATGTCCTGCTACGACCCCAACTACAAGGCTTGGGGACGGATCATCGCCCAGAACGGTGTCGCAGTGGCGATGGTCGACTTCCGTAACAGTGTGGTCGCTTCGTCGGCGCCGGAGGTCGTGCCATATCCAGGCGGGCTGAACGATTGCGTCTCGGGCCTGCGCTGGGTGTCGGAGCATGCGGAGTCGCTGGGCATCGACGCCTCACGGATCATCATCGCCGGCGAATCGGGCGGCGGCAATCTGACGTTGGCGAGCGGGATGAAGCTGCTCCGCGACGGCGATATCGGCCTGGTGCAGGGTCTGTATGCGCTCTGCCCATACATCGCCGGCAGCTGGCCGCGCGACGACCTGCCTTCGTCCACCGAGAACAATGGCATCCTGCTCGATCTGCATCACAACAACGGTGCGATGGGCTACGGCTGGGACGCCTTCGAGGCGCAGGATCCGCTGGCCTGGCCGTTGTTCGCTTCAACGGAGGATGTGGTCGGCCTGCCCTCGACCGTGATCTCGGTGAACGAATGCGATCCACTCCGCGACGAAGGGATCGCCTACTACCGGTTGCTGCTCGAGGCTGGCGTGCCGGCTCGCTGTCGCCAGGTCATGGGCACGATCCACGGCACGGAGGTCTTTCCGATGGCCTGCACCGACGTCTCGCGCGACACCGCCCGCGATCTGGCGGCCTTGGCGATATCGGGATAGCACAATCGACCGGCCAAGTCGGGCGCTAGAAGGGTTTGTCACCCTTGATCGTCACGCGGATGCCGCCGCGGGACTCTGGGTAGTAGTCCCAGATCGCCATGTGCTGGGTGCAACGGTTGTCCCACAGGGCAACCGAGTTGGCATCCCATTGGAAGCGGCACTGGAAGTTGACGTTCTTGACGTGGTCGTAGAGGAAGTTGAGGATCGCGTTGCTTTCGTCAACAGGCAGCTCGACGATCCGCTTGGTGAAGCTCTCGTTGACGAATAGCGCCTTGCGGCCAGTGACCGGATGCGTCCGCGCGATCGGGTGAACCGCGCTGGGCGATTCGCGCTGCGGCTTGTGGTCGCCGTATCGGCCGGAGTAGTCGGAGGCGTGCAGCGCGGTCAGCGGCTCAAGCAGCGCCTGCATCTGCGGCGAGAGTCCATCCCAGGCCGCGTACATGTTCGACCAGCAGGTGTCGCCGCCCATGCTCGGGATGCTGTGGATGTGCAGGATCGACGCCATCGGCGGCTCGCCGTCGGCTGAGACGTCGGAGTGCCAGCGCTCGCCGTTGTTGCGGAACGAATCCTTGTCGGTGTGAATCCGCATCAGTTCCGGGTTGCCGTGCTCGTAGGGCGCGGCCGGATGGATGTGCAGATCGCCAAACATACGCCCGAACGTGAGGTGCTGGTCGGGCGTCATCGGCTGGTCGCGGAAGAAGAGGACCAGATGCTCCATCCAGGCGTCGTGGATGAACTGGAACGTTTCTTCGTCGATCGGCTGGGTCAGGTCGACGCCGGAGACGGTCGCGCCAATGGTTGGCGTCAGTGGTGTGATGCTGATGGCGGATGTGGACATGTTGTACCTCAGAGTTGGCAACGTGTGTTTGGTATGAAGATAACGCGGGTTGCTGCGTCTCAGCCGCTCTCGAGTGGTGCGCGATACTGAATCCAACGGAATCCGACGATTGGGGCGAGCGGTGTCTGAACAAAGCGATGGGCGCAATGGGAGCGATAGAACGCAGCGCGCTGTCTGGCAATCGGAGATTGAGCAGATCGCGCGACGGCGCGAGATGGCCAGGCAGATGGGCGGCCCCGAGCGCGTCCAGCAACAGCACGAGCGCGGCAACCTGACCGTCCGTGAGCGGATCGATCTGCTCACTGATAGCGGCTCATTCCGTGAACGTGGCGTGCTCTCGGGCGCCGGCTACTACAACGACGACACGGAACTGGTCGGCTTCCATCCGTCGGCGACCGTGATCGGCACCGCCAGGATCGATGGACGACCAGTTGCGGTATCGGGTGGCGACTTCACCTCGCGCCCGCGCAGTGGCTCGCAGGCGGAGTCGGAGCACGGCGGCAAGGCGCGGATCCATAGCGGCGGCGACAAGAGCGGCCACATCGAGTCGCTGGCGATTGAGATGAAGATGCCGATGATCCGTCTGATCGACGGTTTTGGCGGCGACATCCGCGCGACCGCAGAGATGGGTCGCACCTATCTGCCCGAGCTGTTCTGGCCCGAGCGCTGGGGTCGGTTGATGGCTGAGGTCCCGGTGGTCTCGGCGGCGTTGGGTTCGGTCGCGGGGCTGCCCGCGGCGGAGGTGCCGGCTTCACATTTCTCGGTGATGGTGCGAGGTACATCACAGGTCTTCGCGGGCGGACCACCGTTGGTTGAGCGCTCGATGGGCGAGCGACTCAGCAAAGAGGAGCTGGGCGGTTACGAAGTCCACGCTCGCAGCAGCGGCGTGGTCGACAATGACGCCGTGGATGAAGCGGACGCGATGCAACAG
>RKRS01000243.1 GCA_007571275.1 Dehalococcoidia bacterium | reverse complement strand
GTGGCTGGGCAACGCGCTGCAAGGCGACTTCGGCCAGTCGCTGAGAACCCAGCGCAACGTCAGCAACGACCTGGGACATCGCCTCGATGTGACGATGGAGCTCGCGATCCTGGGCTTGATCATCGCGACCTGCATCTCGGTGCCACTGGGCATCATCGCGGCCCTGCAACGCAGTCGCTGGCCTGATTATCTCGCTCGCAGCATTGCGGTGTTCGCCTTGGCTATCCCCGGATTCTGGTTGGCGACGCTGGCGGTAGTCTTCGGCGCCAAGTGGTTCAGCTGGTCACCGCCGCTGGGCTATCAACCAATCTGGGAAGCGCCGCTCACCAATCTCCAACAGATGTGGCTGCCGGCCCTGCTCTTCGGCCTCATCCTGGCCGGAGTGCAGACACGGATTCTGCGCACCGCGTTACTCGATGTCCTGCGTCAGGACTACATGCTGACCGCGCGCGCCAAGGGGCTCTCTCGACTCATGCTGCTGCGCCGACACGCGTTGCGCAACTCGCTGATCCCCTTTGTCACCGTGATCGGCGTGCAGTTTCCGGTCGTGCTGGGCGGCGCGGTCGTCTTCGAGTTGATCTTCGCCCTGCCTGGTCTGGGCGCCTATCTGCTCGATGGGATCGCGAATCGTGACTACGTCGTTGTGCAGGCGGTCAACGTCTGGATCGCCGGCGCGGTCATCATCACCAATCTGCTAGTGGACGTGTCGTATGGCTTCCTCGACCCGCGCATCCGCGTCGGCGCCTGACCAGCCCCGGACGGTCACGCAGACTGCCCTCTCCGCCGGGGTGGGTTCCATCCGTCGAGTCGCGCAGGTAGTGCGCAAGTATCCGTTCCCGTGTCTGATGGGCGTCGTGCTGCTCTTGATTGGGTTGGGCGCCGGACTGGCCGATTATGTTGCGCCGGCCGATCCGCTCGCGATCAATCCACTAGAACGACTGGCCGCACCGTCCGCCGACTATCTGATGGGCAGCGACGCGCTCGGCCGGGATGTGTTCACTCGGGTGCTCTACGGCGGCCGCGCCTCGCTCGGTGTGAGCATCGCCTCGGTCGGGATCGCGATCCTCATTTCGACGTTCGTCGGCCTGGTCAGCGGCGCAGTCGGCGGCTGGTTCGACGTGGTCAACCAACGCATCGTCGATATCCTGATGGCGTTTCCGGGTCTGATCATTGTGATCTCGTTGACGGCCTTCCTTGGCAACAGCGTGGGACTGCTGATCGTCGTGATTGCCATCGCGCTGCTCGGCGCCGGTATTCGCGTCGCGCGGGCGGCAGCGATCCAGGTGTCCTCGCAGCCCTACATCGAGGCCGCGCGGACGCTGGGAGCGGGGCAGGCTCGGATTATCGCACGCCACATCCTGCCCAATGCGCTGCCGCCGATCCTGGTCATCGCCACGGCGCAGCTGGGCATTGCCATCCTGATCGAGGCTTCAGTTTCCTTCCTTGGCTACGGGATTCAACCGCCGGCGGCATCATGGGGGTTCATGCTGGGCGCGGAGGCGCGGATTCACATGATCGAGCAGCCCTGGCTATCGGTCTGGCCGGGGTTGGCGATCTTCCTGACCGTGTTCTCATTCAACATCATCGGCGACGCGCTCCGCGACGCGTTTGATCCGCGCTTGCGCGGTTCCTAGTAGCTCCCTTCGGTCGCTCCGCAGCCTGCCCCTGCGTAGGCAGGGGACAGCTTCCCCCAGAGAGTGAAGCGTGAGGGTTGTAGTGCTCCGATGCTGGTGTGAAATCCGTAGACTTCGCGTCAACAACACCTGGAGAGGAGCGCACTCATGGCCACAGGACGCGTTGTCGTCGTCAAGGAATATCAGCAGCCGTTTGTGATTGAGGAATATCCGGTTCCCGATCCAGAGCCAGGCGCGATTGTCCTGCGAATCACGCAGGCCGGCGTCTGTGGCTCCGATCTGCATACGTGGCGCGGCGACATGGTCGAGACGCCGCTGCCGGCAGGCGGTCGCGTGATGGGGCATGAGGGCACGGGCGTCGTTCACGCCTTGGGCGCTGGCGTTTCCACCGACTCGCTCGGCCGCGAGATCGCCGTCGGCGATCGGCTGATGTACTCGGCGATCACGCCGTGTGGGCGCTGCTATCAGTGCTCGCGCGGCGAGCCGAACTGGTGCTCCGACCGCGGCGCATGGTCTCGTGAGGCTGGGGTCGAGCCATACTTCACCGGCACTTACGCCGACTACTACTACCTGCAACCGAACCATCCCGTATTCAAAGTGCCGGACGATCTGCCCGATGAGGTGCTGGGATTTGTCAACTGCGCGATGGGCACAACAACCGAAGGGCTGATGCGCGCGGGCTGCAAGGAGAACGACTTCGTCGTGATCCAGGGCGCGGGCGGGCTGGGGCTGAACGCGACCGCGATGGCCAAAGACATGGGCGCACACAAAGTAATCGTGCTCGACCGCTTGCCCCAGCGACTGGCGCTCGCCGAGGAGTTTGGCGCTGATCACACGATCAACATCGAGGAATTCAACACCCCGGATACCCGCCGACGCGCGGTCTGGGAGCTGACCGAAGGTCGTGGCGCGAACATCGTCATGGAGCTGGTCGGCCGAGCCGATCTATTGGCGGAAGGGCTGACCTACCTGGCCAATGGCGGCACCTTCGTGGAGATCGGGGACATCGTGCGCGGGCGAACGGTGGCGATCGACCCGAGCACGATCCTCAGCGGCAAGAAGATCATGGGCTCGGTCATGTATCGGCCGCACCTGTTGCCGCTGATGATGGACATGCTGCTCAAGAATCAGCGCGACATTCCTTACCACAAGATCGTTTCGCACACGTATGCGCTGTCCGAGGTCAATCAGGCGTTCGAGGAGAGCGAGTGGCACGAACGCGACACCAACGTCTCACGTTCGATGCTGATTCCCTAGCGTCCTCAGCGCTCACTCGATCCAGTCGGGGGCGCTGCCCCAGCGATCCTCCGAGACGATCTCGCGCAGTGGCTTGCGGCTGAGTGGGCCGAAGCGTCCACGCGGATAACCGAGCGGCACGCAGTAGACCACCTGCGCCTCCTCGGGGATGGCGAAGAGTTCCTTGACCCGCTCGTCGACGACGGGATGAAGCGTCGTAATCGTTCCGCCAATGCCAAGTCCACGGGCGGCGAGCAGCAGGTTCTGAACGGAAGGGATGACCGATTGGGCGTTGCCTGCGCCCGGGCCGGTCGCGCAGAGCAGAATCATGACGGGACAGCCGCCGATCTCGTCGGCCAGGCGCATGGCGGACTGGCTCACGGGATTCTGCAGACCGGGATGGTCCCGGCCTTCGATGCCCTGATCGGCGCGTTTGGCCCACCAGGCTTCGTGATACAGCTCGGCCAGGGCCGCCTTTTCCTGTTCGCCGCGCACGACCAGAAAGTGCCAGGGTTGCATGTTGCCGCCATTGGGCGCCTGACGCGCGGCGTCGAGGATGATCTCCAGATCATCATCAGCAATCGGATCGGGGCGCATGCGGCGGATGGCTCGCATGGAATACATCGCTTCATAGAGCGGCAGACCGAGTCGGCCGTAGCGGGGTCGTCGGGACATGGCGATTCCTCTCCTGTCGTTCGTGGCTATCGTAGGCCGCCGCTGCGCTGAGCATAGATTTCCACTATTTCCACCGATTTCCGCCAGAGATCACGCCCGGGTCGCAAGCCTCTACCAGATATGACAGCCTAAGCCAGCCACGTGGTATTGGTTTGGCCCTGCGACAGAAAGAGGTGAGCGATGGCGCTGGAGCACATTCGTCCTGAGGGGCTGGTTAATGCACGGTCATTCACGCAGGTGGTGGCCGCCAGCGGGACGCGCACGATCTACATCTCGGGTCAGGTCGCCTGGGACGTTGAAGGGGGAATCGTCGGCGTCGGCGACTTCGCCGCGCAGGCGAAGAAAGCCTATGAAAATCTGGCCGTGGCGATCTCGGCGGCCGGCGCAACACCCGCCGACGTCGCCAAGACCAACGTCTACATCGTCAACTACGACCCCTCCATGGGACCGGCGCTAAATGAAGCGCGTAAGGCAATCTTCGCCGGTTCCACCGCTCCGGCCAGCACGCTGATCGGCGTCCAGGCGTTGGCCGCGCCCGAATTCATGATCGAGGTGGAAGCGATCGCCGTACTCGACTAACGCCATCTCGCAGGAACTGATTGGATCATCCGATGGGCAAGATTTCACTGGAAGACCGATTTGAGATCATCGATCTCTGTTCGCGGTACAACTACACGGTTGATCAGGCCGACGGCGAGGGCTGGGCCGACACGTTCACGGCCGACGGCATCTTTCACGGTCCCGCCGGCCATGCCGAAGGTCGCGACGAGCTAACCGCCTTCTGTGGGCAACTGGCCGAGGCATTCCCCGGCGGGATGCACTTCACCGACAACCATCTGTTCGACGTCGATGGCGACACCTGCCAGCACAAGTGCTTCCTCGACTTCAAAGTGCCCGCGCCAGACGGTTCGGTGGCCTCGATCCTGCTCGGTTACGAAGACGTCGTGGTGAAGGTGGATGGTGAATGGCTGTTCCAGCGCCGCGACGTCGTCTCCGTCACTGGCTATGAGCAATCGCTACCGAGCTAGCTGCGCGTGATATCTGGGCCCATGTAGTCGTTTGGGGAGCGCTGGCATGGTTGACGTCATCCGCAACGTTGTCGATCGAGCCGCATCACGGCTATTCAGATATCCGCGCCTCGCGCGGCCCATCCGCTCAGCGCTCGCGCTCGGCGTGCTCACTGCCGCTGTCATCAGCCTGCTGAACGCAAGCGGCGCATCTGGAGCACTGGTTCCGCCATCATCCGTCGAGAACGAACCCCGCATATCCATAACGCCGGTCCCCGAACCGTCGTCGCTGGAACATCAACCTCCCGCTCCCGTAGAGCCCAGCCCACCGACAGTGACGCCTGGTACCGGTGTGACACAGGGGAGCGAACCGACGCCGGACGAGTCCGAGCCAGACCTCGAACCGGACCAGGAACCACTTGCCGATTATCCCGTGCTCGCCGGTCGTTCAAGCGTGCCGACAAGCGCTGTCGACCACGATCATGCCGATCACCCTGCTGATGCACTTTCACCTGCGGCGATACAGGCTCTCATCGAGGACCTGGTAGTGATGCATACGGCGCATGCGGCGGCCCACGCTGCTGAGGCGGCGGCTGATCGCACACCGACCGTGTCGATACCGCCGCTACATGTGGATGATGAGCTGATCTACCTCACCTTCGACGATGGGCCGAACCCGGTCTGGACGCCAATTGTCCTGGATACGCTGGCCCGCTATGGCGCGGTGGCTACCTTCTTCGTCATGGGCGGACACGTGGCCGAGCACCCGGATCTGATCGCTCGCATCTCGGAGGAGGGACACGGGATCGAGAATCACACCTACTGGCACGTGCGGCTGGATCTCATCGACGCGGAAACCTTCAGCGCCGAGATCCGGCGCACCGACGACGCCATCAGGGCGGCGCTCGGTTCTGTTTCTTTCGTCACAACCTGTCTGCGACCGCCCTTCGGCGCTTGGGACGAACATACCGGCAGCCGCGCCGCGGCACTGGGCAAACGGCTCGTCGGCTGGGATTTCAGTCCGCAAGACTGGATTTATCAGGATCCGGTCAAGATCGCGAATGACACGCTGCAGCACTCACACCCAGGCTCGGTACTGCTCTTTCACGACACAAACCGCGGCACAGCAGAGGCGCTACCGATGATCCTGAGCGAGCTCCTGGCGCGCGGCTACCGCTTTGGCGTGCTCTGCTCTTGAAGCCCGCTACATCCTGAAGACGCCGAAGTTGGACTCGGGAATCGGCGCGTTGCGCGCGGCCGCGAGTCCGACGGCGAGCGCTTGTCGCGTATCGAGCGGATCGAGGATGCCGTCATCCCAGATGCGAGCTGAACCGTAATAGGCCGCCCCCTCTGCTTCATACTTCTCGAGGGTGGGCGCCATGAAATCGCGCTGCTCTTCAGATGACATCTCCCGGCCCTGACGGGCCAGCGCATCCTGGCGGATGGTCAGCAACACGTTGGCCGCCTGTTCGCCACCCATCACGGAGACTCGCGCATTCGGCCAGGTCCAGAGCAGTCGCGGCGAGTAGGCGCGACCACACATCGCATAATTCCCGGCCCCAAATGATCCGCCCAGCACAATCGAGAACTTGGGCACTTCGGCGCAGGCCACCGCGGTCACCATCTTTGCGCCGTGTTTGGCGATGCCTTCATGCTCGTATCGGCGTCCGACCATGAAGCCGGTGATGTTCTGCATAAACAACAACGGCGTGCCGCGTTTGGCGCAGAGCTGAATGAAGTGCGCGCCCTTCAGCGCCGACTCTGAAAACAGAATCCCGTTGTTGGCCACAATCCCGATCGGGTGTCCCATCACTCGTGCGAACCCGCAGACCAGCGTGCTGCCATATGAAGGCTTGAACTCGTGGAACCTGGAGCCGTCCACGATTCGAGCGATCAGCTCTCGAATGTCATACGACTTGCGTGTCGATTGCGGGACGATGCCGTAGATCTCCTCAGGGTCGTAGAGCGGCGGTTCGATCTGCTCGGGCGGCGTGAGCGGCCAGTTCGCCGTTGACCCGCTACCGAGATTGGCGACCGCAGCGCGAACGAGTTCCAGCGCATGCTCGTCGTCCTGGGCGAGGTGGTCGGCGACTCCAGAGACCTGCGTGTGGATCAGTCCGCCGCCAAGTTCCTCTGCCGAGATCTCTTCACCCGTCGCGGCGCGGACGAGTGGCGGTCCGCCGAGGAAAATTGTGCCGACACCATCGACGATGATCGCCTCGTCGGACATGGCCGGCACATAGGCTCCGCCTGCTGTGCAGGAACCCATGACGGCCGCGATCTGCGGGATGCCAGCTGCCGACATCGTCGCCTGGTTGTAGAAGATGCGGCCGAAGTGATCTCGGTCGGGGAACACATCAGCCTGCATCGGCAGGAATGCGCCACCCGAGTCGACCAGGTAGACGCACGGCAAACGATTCTGGGCCGCGATCTCCTGGGCGCGGAGGTGCTTCTTCACCGTCACCGGGTAGTAGCTGCCGCCTTTCACGGTGGCGTCGTTGGCGACGACCATGATTTCGCGACCGGCTACGCGACCGATGCCAGTGACGATGCCCGCGCCAGGCGCTTCATCGCCATACATCCCGTTGGCAGCAAGCGAGGAAAGCTCGAGGAACGGAGAGTCGATGTCGAGCAGGCGCTCGATCCGCTCACGAGCGAGCAGCTTCCCCCGCGCATGGTGACGCTCGACACTGCGCGAACCGCCACCAGCGCGGACAACGGATTCGCGCTCCCGCAGTTCCTCAACCAGGCCGCGCATCCAGGCGGCGTTCTCACGAAACTCGCCAGAGTTGGTATCGACGCTGGACTGGATTGGTGGGGCGGCCTCGATCCGCTGTGATAGTTCGACGAATTCGCTGGCGACGCTCATCGCGTGCCTCCGATCGGTTCCAGGAAGGCGCTAGTCGGCGCAGCTAGACTCATGAGCGCGTCCGATCACGACTGACGCGAGACTTGTGCGCGAAGATTGGAGCAGCACGATGACCACTCAACTCTCTGACGGCGATTTTACCTACACCGCGCTCGATATCTGGGAACAACTGCCGGACGGCGTCACGCTCGTGGAATCGCCAGGTGTGGCCGTTGACGCCAACGACACCGTCTACGTCCTAACGCGCAATGTTGAACACCCGGTGATGGTCTTCGACGCTGACGGAACCTGGCGTGGCAGTTGGGGTCAGGGCAACTTCACCGAGCGATCGCACGGCATCTGGATCGGCCCTGAAGGCGATGTCTGGGGCGCTGACGACGGGACCCACACGATCACCCGCTGGTCGCCAGACGGCGAACTGTTGCAGACGCTGGGAGATCCGTATAACCCGGCGCCGGCCTGGGGTGGTAAGCCGTTCAACCGACCGACCCACGCGGCGGTCAGTCCGCGCTCGGGCGACATCTTCGTCACCGACGGTTACGGCAACAGCTGCGTCCACCGATTCGACGCCGACGGCAACCACAAGCAGACCTGGGGCACGCCGGGCATCGACGCCGGCCAATTCATCCGCCCACACAACATCGCCATCGATGAGGATGGGTTGCTCTACATCGCTGACCGCGAGTGTCACCGCGTCCAGATTTTCTCCGAGTCCGGCCAGTTCGTCACGATGTGGAACAAC
>RKRS01000148.1 GCA_007571275.1 Dehalococcoidia bacterium | reverse complement strand
CGGCGGGTGACAGCGGCGTTTGCGGAGACGTTTGGCGGGCGAGAGGTTGATCTGGCCGCATTGCTGACGGTGGGGTTTGAAGAAGGCCACGATGAGATGGTGATCCTGCGCGACATTCCGTTCTTTTCGACCTGCGAGCACCATCTGATGCCGTTCCACGGGGTGGCGCACGTGGGCTATGTGCCGAATGGCCGGGTGGTCGGGTTGTCGAAGTTGGCGAGGCTGGTCGACGCGGTGGCGCGACGGCCGCAGCTGCAGGAGCGACTGACGGCGCAGATTGTCGACATCCTGATGCAGACGCTGCAGCCGCAGGGCGCCGGCGTGGCAGTGGAGTCGGAGCACATGTGCATGCAGATGCGGGGGATCAAGAAGCCGGGCGCGCGGATGTTGACCTCGGCGATGCGAGGCAGTTTCCGCGATCAAGAAGAGACGCGGGCAGAATTTCTCTCGCTGGTAGGGACGCAGCGGTTGTGAACCTGACGGTCGTCCGCGGAGGATTCGCCGAGTTGGGCGAGCGCTGGGACGCTCTGTGCCGCGCTGAGGACGCGATGCCGTTCTCGACGCCGCAGTTTGGCGAGGCCTGGTGGTCAGTCTTTGGCGAGCCCGGCGAGGCCGAGTTGGAGCTGTTGGGACTGGAAAACGGAACTGGCGAGCTGGTCGGCCTGGCGCCGCTCAAGCGGCGTGAATCTGAATGGTCCTTTGCCGGTGACCATGAAGTGTCGGACTATCTGGGCCCGGTGGCGAAGAGCGGTCAGGAGTTGATGCTGGTCTCTGCCGTGCTGGATCATCTCGAGGCCGCCGGGGCGAGCACGGCCGAGTTTCGCGGGATCGCGCCAGGCTCAGAATGGGTAGATGCGTTTCAGAACGCTACTGAGCGGGGCTGGCGCGTTGAGGTCGCCGATGAAGCGGTTTGTCCGACCGTAGAGATTGGCGAGGGTTGGGACGCGTACCTGTCTTCACTGCGATCGCGCGATCGCCGCGAAGTCCGACGCAAGCTGCGTCCGCTCCGTCAGTTGCGCGGCGCGGTCGAGTTTGAGGCGCTGGAATCGCCCTCGGCAGTGGCGGAACGGATGCCGGAGTTCATGGCGATGATGGCTGAGTCGCGCGGTGACAAGGCAGTCTTCCTGACCGATGAGATGCGAACCTTCTTCGAGCGCCTGAGCGCGTCGCTGGCGGAAGCCGGTTGGTTGCGGCTCTATGTGATGTCAGTTTCGGGCGAGGCGGCGGCGATGGTATTGTGCTTCGTCGCGCAGAATCAGCTACTGCTGTACAACAGTGGCTATGCCCCCAGGTTCCGCGATCTGTCTGCCGGGTTGGCGTCGAAAGTGCTGTGCATTCGTGACGCGGTGGAGCGAGGGATGTCGAGCGTGAACTTCTTGCGCGGTGATGAACCATACAAATATGAGCTGGGCGGCAAGGACGCGGTCGTGCGACGGTTGCGACTGACACGGGAGGCAGGGGCATGATGAGACGCCGACGCCGTTTGGCGGTGATGTCAACGCACACGTCTCCACTGGCCCGCGCCGGCACGACCAAGGCCGGTGGGATGAACGTCTACGTCGCAGACCTCTCGCGACACCTGGCCGAGGTCGGTTGGGAAGTCGATATCTACACGCGCCGCGACCGCGTTGACGCTCCCGACGTTGAAGCGCTTGCCCCTGGAGCGCGAATTGTTCACGTCAATGCAGGTCCGCCGGTCGGGTTGCCACCGACTGAAATTGCGGCGCATGTATCCGAGTTCACGGCTGGCGTTGAGCAGATCGCGGCGCGGCGCGAACCGTATGACCTGATTCACTCTCACTACTGGGTTGCCGGCCTGAGCGGTATCGAGCTGTCGCGTCGCTGGCAATGTCCTCACGTCGTGATGTTCCACACGCTCGGCGCGATCAAGGAGGTCTTCCAGCAACCGGAGCCGCCCTTCCGGATCGCGGGCGAGCGCAGGGTTGTGGCCTGTTCGGACGCGATCATCGGCGCCACATCTCATGAACGCGCCTTCCTGATCGGCCAGTATGGCGCCGACGCATCGCGCGTGCGGGTGGTCCCCTGTGGGATCGACCTGGAGATGTTCCATCCGGCCGGCGTTGAGGAGTCTCGTCGGCGGTTGGCGGCTTCATTGCCTGAGCTTGGGGCGACCGACGGGCCAGGCATCCTGTTTGTTGGTCGGCTGGAACAGGCCAAGGGCGCCGATCTGTTGGTCCAGGCGCTGCCGCTGATCGAGAGCCAACCCTCCGCCTCGTTGTGGATCGTGGGCGGTGACGAGCGTGATGAAGCTGAGCGGGCGCGGCTGCGAGACCTGGCGGTTGAGTGTGGCGTCGGGCAACGGGTGCGATTCGTCAATGCCGTCGCCCGCCGGCAGTTGCCTGACCTGTACCGCGCCGCGACGGTGTGCGCGGTGCCCTCGGCGTACGAGTCGTTCGGTCTGGTGGCCGTTGAAGCGATGGCCTCGGGCACGCCGTCGGTGGCGACGCGGGTTGGTGGGCTGGCCAGCACGGTTGTGCACGGCAAGAACGGATTCCTCGTCGGCAATCGACAGCCGCAAGAGTTTGCCACGGCCATCGATCGGTTGTTGAGGAACGAGGTCCTGCGTCGACGCATGGGCGCGGCTGCAACGGCAGACATGGCGGTGTACTCCTGGCGCAACGTGGCGCGCAGTATTCTCGATGTATATGAGGAGTTGCTGAGCGAGCGAGGGATCGCCGGTGCACAGCGTGAACCCTGCTGCCCGGACTCAGTGGAGTCGCTGCTGGTAACGGCCAGCTAGGCGGTAGAGCGCGCAGCCGGCGCGCGACAGGACGGGGGCGACATGTCGGCAGTTGAGGCTCCAGCCGAGCCGCGACGCGCGCTCGTCGTGATGGCGCACCCCGACGACATTGAGTTCACCTGCGGCGGCACGGTCGCGCAGCTGTCGGATGACGGTTGGCACGTCACCTTCTGTCTGGTCACCAGTGGCGACAAAGGCACCAAGGATCCCATGCTGGGACCGGCCGACCTAGGCGCGCTACGGGAGGCGGAACAAGAAGCGGCCGCAGCGGAGTTGGGGATCAAGCGCTGCATCTTCCTGCGAGTGCCTGATGGTCATGTCGAGGATGGATCGGAATTTCGCGGTCAGCTGGTTCGGGTGCTGCGAGAGGTTCGGCCCGAGCTGATGATCACCTGGGATGGATATCGCGGCTTCAACCACCGTGACCATCGCACGGTCGGCATTGCGGCGCTCGATGCGGTGTTTCCGCTTTCGCGCAACGCGAACTCGTACGCCGAGCAGGTGGCGACCGGCGTCGAGCCTGTCCGCGTGAATACGGTGCTCTTGGCTGGTAGCAACGAACCCAACTATTTCGTCGACGTGTCGGACCAGTTGGACCGACGGATCGACGCGCTTCTGCGTCACGCCTCACAGGTGCAGGCGGCCAATCGTGACGAGATGGTCAAGCGGATGCGGCAGCGAGCGGAGCAGGCGGCTCGCGCTGGTCGGACGCCTTGGGCGGAGAGTTTCCGACGACTGACCTTCGGCGGCGCCAGTACGCCGCGACGGTCTGACGCGCTGAAGGCGGAAGCGCAGCGCCAGACCGAAGCTGCCGAAGCGCGACAAGCTGAGCAGGTGGAACGAGCGGAGGGATCCAATGGCTGACGGCGCGTTGTTTCTGCTCTGGGCGAGCTTTGTCGCAGCCGGCTGCGCGGCGCTGGCCTCGGTGCTCTACGCCCTGCAGCCGCAATTCCGATTTGTCTGGTCAGCGAAACGCGTCGAGGCGACTGAGCCAGCGTTACCGGTCCCGGATCCAGGCCCGGTGCGCTCGCCGACGTTGGGCGGCATCGCGACGCTGAGCGTCTGGACGGCAGCGACGTTGGGGATCGTCGGCCTGGTCATGCGCTCCATCGCGCTGAACCACGCTCCATACAGCAATCTGTTTGAGTTTTCGATGGCGTTCGGCATTGCGATTGTGTTGCTCTACGGCATCTTCGAGCTGCGCTCGGGGACGAGGCTGGCAGGAGCGTTTGTGCTGCCGGTGGCTTGTGGGCTGTACGCCTCGGCCCTGGCCTTCCCCAGCGAAGGTCAGGAAATCCTGGTACCGGCGTTACAGAGTCCAACGCTGCTGACCATCCATGTGGCGTTGATGATCCTCTCCTACGCGGTCTTGGCTGTGGCCTTTGGCGGCGCGCTGATGCATCTGGCGCAGGGATTCCCGCAGCGCGTCGCCGAGCGTGGCGGCCGCTACGAGTGGCTGCCGTCGTCTGAACGTTGCGATGAGCTGACCTACCGGGCGGTACTGATCGGGTTCCCGTTGCTCGCCGCCGGGATTGCCCTGGGAGCGTTTTGGGCCAACGACGCCTGGGGTCGCTATTGGGGTTGGGACCCGAAAGAGACAGCGGCGTTGGTGACCTGGCTGATCTTTGCCGTTTACATCCACGGCCGCGGCTTGCGGCAGCTGCGGGGCGCTCGTAAGGCATGGATCGTGGTACTCGGATTCTTCGCGGTGATGTTTACGTATCTCGGAGTCAATCTGTGGATTTCCGGACTGCACTCCTACGCCGGGGTCTGAGCGCCGCTCCGCCTCCCGATCAGTCTGTTGAGTCTGCTGATTTGACAGATGTGCAACAGAGGCGGTGGCCAAGTGGCCGCGTCCGGACGGTTCATCCGCTTCGTGTTCTTGCAGGATGGACCTGATCTGGGATATGGTTGTGCTTCACGCGCCCGTCGCCATCGAGGTTTGGCGTGTGTGAGGGTCGAGGCCGACCTGCGGTTGAAGACCACCGGCGGGACGCCGGTTCGCTCAACCAGCGGCTTTGACCCTGTATTCGTGCCAATGCAGATTGACTGCTGTTGGTTCGAACTGAAACGAGCGGAGAACGAGCAGCCGTGCCGACGATCAATCAGCTGGCCCGTAAAGGGCGCAAGAAGTCCCGCAAGAAGGCCAAGGCGCCGGCGCTTCGGTTCCGCTACAACGCGTTGACCAGCCGCACCACGCAGGACACCGGCTCACCACAAAAGCGGGGCGTCTGCACAGCAGTACGAACCGTCACGCCGAAGAAGCCGAACTCCGCCTTGCGTAAGGTCTGCCGCGTGCGTCTGACCAACGGGATTGAGGTTACGGCTTACATCCCCGGCGAGGGCCACACGCTGCAGGAGCACTCGATCGTGCTGGTACGCGGTGGTCGGGTGCGCGATTTGCCGGGCGTACGCTACCAGGTCGTGCGCGGCGCGCTCGATGCCCTGGGCGTCGCCAATCGGAAGCGCGGCCGTTCCAAGTACGGAACGCGTAAGACGGCAGGACTGTCAACCGCGGCCACCCATTAACGGGTGGTCGTTTTAGTGTTGCGAGCCTCCTCGGCGTTGGCCAGGGAGTGCTCGCGTTAGAGATGGACGAGACAACGTGCCGCGACGACGACGGCCCGACCGACATGAGATTCGCCCTGATGCGATCTACGGATCGCAACAGGTGCAAATGGTGATCAACCGCCTGATGCGTAATGGCAAGAAGGGCACGGCCGAGAAGATCGTGTACCGAGCCCTGGACATCCTCGAAGAGCGGGTTCGACAGGATCCGCTCGAGGTCTTCGAGCAGGCGCTGAACAACATCACGCCAGAGATGGAAGTCCGCCCTCGACGCGTCGGTGGCGCGACCTATCAGGTCCCGGTCGAGATCCGCCACGATCGACGGACCTCACTGGGGATTCGCTGGCTGGTGACGGCGTCGCAGTCTCGCAAGGGGCGCCCCGCGCATCTGTCGCTGGCCGACGAACTGCTTGACGCATACAGCAACAGCGGAGCCGCCGTTCGGCGCCGTGAAGAGACGCACCGGATGGCCGAAGCCAACCGAGCATTCGCGCACTACCGCTGGTAGGTCGCCGACGCCGAGTGGACCAGAAGAGCACAACAGCCGCTGACTGCAGATCACGTGTCGCTCTGTTTCTGCCTGACAGAGCGCGCGATCCAGAAAGACCGACCAGAGAGCTGAGCAGAGGACAAGCAACACATGCCCGCTGACCCGCCCATCTCGTCGCTGCGAAACATTGGCGTCATTGCGCATATCGACGCCGGTAAAACGACCGTCACCGAGCGCATCCTGTACTTCACAGGACGCACGTACAAAATCGGCGAGGTCCACGAGGGCACCGCCGTCATGGACTTCATGGAGCAGGAGCGCGAACGCGGCATTACGATCATGGCCGCGGCGACCTCCTGCGAGTGGAACAACCACCGAATCAACATCATCGACACGCCCGGCCACGTCGACTTCACCGTTGAGGTGGAGCGCTCCCTGCGCGTCCTTGACGGGGGCGTGGTGGTCTTCGACGCGGTCGCTGGTGTTGAGCCGCAGTCAGAGACTGTCTGGCGACAAGCCGACCGCTATCAGGTTCCGCGCATCTGCTTCGTCAACAAGATGGACCGAATCGGCGCGGACTACTGGCGGACGATGGAGATGATTCGTGACCGGCTGGGCATGACGCCGGTGCCGCTGCAGATTCCGATCGGTTCGGAGGACAACTTCCAGGGCGTCATCGATCTGATTCGCGAACGCGCCTGGTTCTTCAGCTCAGACCGTGACGCTCCACCGATTGAGGGTGACATTCCCGAGGCCTACGTCGCCGACGCCGGTCGTTGGCGAGAGACGATGATCGAGCGAATCGCCGAGCTCGATGAGCAGGTGATGATTTCGTATATCGAGGGTCACGAGCTCTCGATTGACGAGATCCTGAAGGCGGTTCGTCGCGGGACCATCTCCAACTCGTTTACTCCGGTGCTCTGCGGTTCGGCGCTTAAGAACGTTGGCGTTCAGCGTCTGCTGGACGCGATTGTTGACTATCTGCCGGCCCCCGATGAAGTCCCCCCGGTCGAGGGCGTCAGTCACGCTGGCCCAGTGACGCGTCTGGCCGATCCCTCGGAGCCGCTGACCGCGCTGGCTTTCAAAATCGTGACGGACCCATACGTCGGTCGGATCGCGTACGTGCGCATCTACGCCGGCACGCTCAAGGCCGGCGCGAGCGTATACAACTCGTCGCGCGACGAGAACGAACGCGTCGGGCGATTGCTGCGTGTGCACGCCGACGACCGAGAGGACATCGATCACGTCTCGGCCGGAGACATCGCCGCCTTCGTCGGTCCCAAACAAACCTTCACCGGTGACACGCTCTGCGCTCGCGAGGCGCCGCTGTTGCTGGATCAGATCGCCTTCCCGGAGCCGGTGGTCTCGATTGCGATTGAGGCGAAAAGCGCCGACGATCAGGATCGGTTGGGAGCGTCGCTGCGCAAGTTGGCCGAGGAAGATCCGACGTTCAAGGTTGAATACAACGATGAAACCGCCCAGACCGTGATCTCGGGCATGGGCGAGCTGCATCTGGAGGTCATCGCCGACCGACTGCGCCGCGAGTTCAACGTGATGTGCAATGTCGGTCGACCGCAGGTGTCCTACCGCGAGACGATTCGTCGCATGTCGGAGGCCGAAGGTCGCTTCGTTCGTCAGACGGGTGGCCGGGGGCAGTACGGGCATGTTGTGCTGCGAGTGGAGCCGAATACGCCCGGCCACGGCTTCGAGTTTGTCGATGAAACTGTCGGTGGCGTCGTGCCGCAGCAGTACATCAGCTCGGTGCGCAAGGGTACCGAGGACGCGATGCGCTCGGGTGTGGTCGGTGGATTCCCGGTGGTCGATGTCAAAGTCGCGTTAATCGACGGCTCGTACCACTCGGTCGACTCGAGCGAGATGGCGTTCGCCACGGCGGCGTCCATCGGCTTCCGTGAGGCATTGCGCAAAGCCGCGCCGGTGCAATTGGAACCGATGATGAAGGTCGAGATTTCGACTCCGCGCGAGTATTTCGGCGAGGTCGCTGGCGATCTGACCAGTCGTCGCGGCACGGTGCTCGGCGCTGAAGAACGCGGCGCGGCGCAGGTCATTCAGGCGCAGATGCCGCTGGCAAATTTGTTCGGCTACACGACGGCCTTGCGCTCGATGACGCAGGGTCGGGCGACGGCCAGCATCGAATTCGATCACTATGAGGAAGTCCCTCAGAGTGTGTTGGCGGCGGTCCGCTGATGCATCTTGGCGGAGCCGTACCGGGCACTCGATAGACGAGACAGGCCACAGTTAGCAGGAACAGCGAAAGCGACTGGTTCAGGACAGGAGAGGCGAGATGGCGCGACGAGTGTACGAGCGAACGAAGCCGCACGTGAACGTGGGCACGATTGGGCATGTGGAT
>RKRS01000252.1 GCA_007571275.1 Dehalococcoidia bacterium | reverse complement strand
GCAAGCAAGGGTTCGCAAAGCTCCCCCTCTGGGGGAGCTGTCACGCAGTGACTGAGGGGGCTTCCCCCAACCGCTACCACCGTCATTCCTGTGGAAGCAGGAACCTGTACTCCAGGTTCCGTCCTGGCGCCCCTACCCCGTCATTCCTGCGTAGGCAGGAATCCATGTGTGCTTGACGTTTGCGATCTCTGAGTGGGTTCCCGCCTTCGCGGGAATGACGAAAAGGGGGTGCGGGAATGACGGAATCGGAAAGGCGGTCCCTGCACTAGAATCGGCCTGAAGGAGCCCAGCCATGCGTATTGAAGATGATGCAGGAATTTCGGCGCTACTGCTCGGCGAGGAATCTCGCCTCTGTGGCGGCTTCGGATTCATCGAGGGGCCGATCTGGATTCCCGCGGACAACGCGCTGGTCTTCAGCGACATCCCCGGCAACCGACAACATCGCTGGCGACCAGGCCAGAGCGAGGCTGAGGTCTACCGCGAGCCCAGTGGCTGGTCGAACGGGCTGACGCTCGACGCCGACGGCAATCTCGTCGCCTGCGAGCACGGCGGTCGTCGCGTCTCTCGCGCGCCCTATGGTTCGCCAGGCGGCGAAGAGTCAGTCGCGGACCGCTGGGACGGCAAACAGCTGAACAGCCCCAACGACCTCGTCGTGCATTCCTCGGGCGCGATCTTCTTCACCGATCCGGCCTACGGCAGCGACACGGGTCGCACGCCGCGCTTCGGCCAGGAAGGGCAACAGCAGGAGCTTGATTTCCAGGGCGTCTATCGAATCGACCCGGACGGCTCGCTGAGCCTCGTCGCGCCGAGCGGCTTCTCACAGCCCAACGGACTCGCGTTCAACCCGGACGAATCACAGTTGTATATCGGCGATTCACAGGAGGGTCTGATCTGGCGCTACGAGGTCAACGACGACCTCACGCTCGGCGAGCGCGTGCTGTTTGTCGATCAGTCCAGCGACCAACGGCTGGGCGCGCCCGACGGGATGAAGGTCGACGCCGACGGTCGGCTCTGGACGACGGGCGCCGGCGGCGTGTCGGTCCATGCGGCGGACGGTCAGTATCTGGGCGTGTTCGAGATGGACGAACACGCGGCCAACCTGACCTTCGGCGGAGATGACTTCTCAACGCTGTTCATGACCGCCGGGACGAGTCTGTACAGCATCGAGACCGCCGTGCGCGGCCTGGTACCAGGCTCGCGTTAGCAGACGGCGATCCGCTCAGTCCGCCTGGCGCAGGACCTGCTCGAAAACCGCCAGTGCTCGCTCGGTGAAGCGCCACATGTTCGCTTCGCGGTCGTCGTCGCCGGTTTCCAGCGTTTCGACGTATGCGATCGGTCCGGCGATGGCGATGCAGGTATGGCCGGCGTCGTCGCCGTAGGGATTGCCAGATGGCCCGGCGGCGCCGGTTTCTCCGATGCCCCAGGTCGCGCCCAGGCGCTCGCGGATGGTCTCGGCGATCAGCTGCGCATACGGCTCGCTGCTTGAACGGACGCCGGGGTGGTCGTCGAGATCGATCTCGAGGAAGGTGGAGCGGGCGATGCCGGTGTAGGTCACGGCTGCGCCTCGGTAGTAGCGCGACGCGCTGGGTACGGACAGCAGGGCGGCCGAGACCAGGCCGCCCGCCGTAGTTTCGCAGATTGCGACAGTCTCGCCGCGCTCGAAGAGTATCTCTGCAATGTTTGCGGCCAGTGATTCCAATGATTCCATGCTGTTCCTCCGTCCATGGTCGTCGCACGCTAGTATCGCCGCAAGTCGGACAGGATGAAGGAGCCTCGAGATGAGTACACCGATTCGAGTTCACGTCGTCGCGGGCGGGTTCCCGCCAGGCAAACATGCCGGCCACGACATCGATTACGCGCGTATGCGCATCCTGATGGCGTTGCAGTCGAATGAGAACGTCCACACGACGGTCAGCAGCGACTTCACCGACTGTCACAAGTGGATCCGCGACGCGCATCTGCTGATTTGCTATGTAGCCGGTCCGTTCGCGGACGAATATCAAACCGGCGTCATCCGGGACTGGCTGGGCGAGGGCGGTCGCTGGCTGGCCTTGCACGGTTCGACCGGCGGCAAGGCGGAACGGATGGGCCGCGAGGACGGGCGTCGTCGGCTGGTCAAGATGGACTATCACGAGGCGCTGGGCGGCTTTTTCATGACCCACCCGCCGATCCGCGAGATGGATGTCAAGGTCTCCGATCACAATCATCCGCTGACGTACAACCTGCCCAGCTCCTTTCCCGTGCAGGACGAGCCATACATGGTCGAAGTGATCCATCCCGACACTCAGGTGCTCCTGACGACCGAGGACATCGAGTCACCGCCCTTTGTGGATGAGATTTACGGCGGAGACCTCTCGCTCTTGCCCGACGGCAAGTCCCACGCGCTTGGCTTCGCGCGTCGGGTTGGTGAAGGCGAGATTGCCTATATCGCTCCTGGGCACTGTCACACGCCATTGACCAATATGCAGTCCTCGGTGCACGAGAGCATCTCGCCCGACCATGTGACGCCGCCGCGCTTCCGTGGTCCGTGGGGAACCGACGCCTATGAGCAGCTGCTCAAGAACGCGATTGATTGGGGCACCGGTGTCAACGGCTAGTCCCTCGCAGCAGGCGTCGCGAGCCGATCTAGAGCATCTGGCTGAGCTGCAACGACGGCGCAAGGAATTCTTCGCTCCCAATCCTGTCGCTGAACAGCGAGCGCACGACCGCGGTCTGTTGACAGCCAACGAACGGATCAAGCTGCTGCTCGATCCGGGCAGCGAGTGGGCGTTCAGCAGCGGTCTCGGGCCGACGCCACTGCGCTTGGGTTTCGGCGAGATTCACGGTCGACCGGTGCTCTACAAGGCGCATGATTCGTCAGGCGGCGCGGGCGCATACAATCTGCGCTCACGGGTCAACATGCGGGCTGTCGGACACATCGTCGACAAGGCGTGCCTGCCGATGTTCTATCTGTTCCAGGGCGCGGGTGGGCAGATCGAAGACCACATCATGTCTTCCGGCTTCTCAGCCGTAGGCGGACAGCAAGTGGGCGCGCGCTCGAGCGTGCCGCGTCGAGGTGGTGTGTTTACGGCGATTCTCGGTAACTCATTCGCGCCCTGGGCGGCGTCGGTGGCTGATTTCTCCGTGATGACGCCTCGAGCCACGGCGACGTTCGTCAGCCCGTTCATTATTGAATTCGCCACGGGCAAGCGCCCGGACCTCTACGAGATGGGCGGCGTCGACGTCCATACCAAGCTGACCGGGCAGATCTGCCGTCGCGCCGAGGACGAAGCGCAAGCAATGCAGACCTTGCGCGCCTGTTTCTCGTATCTGCCAGGCCATGCCTTTGACTCGGCCCCACGGGTGATGAGCGGCGATCCGAAAGATCGGTGCGACGAGGAGTTGCGTTCGCTGGTCCCGAAGTATCCGAATCGCCCGTACGAGGTGCGCAGGATTATTGAACGCGTCATCGACCGCGACAGCTTCTTTGAGTGGCAGCCAGAGTTTGGTCAGAATCTGATCACCGGGTTCGCTCGACTGGACGGACACACAGTCGCGGTGATGGCGAATCAGCCCAAGGTGCGCGGCGGCGCAATTGATATGAACGCGCTGATCAAGGCTCGGCGCATGGTCAAGACCGCGCGCACGTTCTCGTTGCCGCTGCTTACCTTCTGCGACACGCCCGGCATCATGACGACGCAAGAGGAAGAGCACAAAGGCCTCCTGACCGAGACGACGGTCTATATCTCGGAGTTGATGGCGACCCAGGTGCCGACCGTCTGTGTGACCTTGGGCAAGGGCATCGGGATGGGCTATTTCATCATGGGCTGCAGCGATCCTGAGGCGATCACGTTCTCCTGGCCGACGACACAGATTGCCTATCTGGGCCCCGAGGGCGGCGCGGCGGTTGTCCATCGCAAAGCGCTGGCTGAGGCTGACGACCATCGGCGGATGCTGGACGAGCTGGCCGAGCCGTTCCGCCGCAACATGAACCCCTGGCGGGGCGCGCAGATGGCCACGATCGATAACATCATCGATCCGGCCGAGACGCGTCCGCGCGTCATCCAGGCATTCGACGCGCTCCGCCGCCGAAGACGAGGGACACACTCATGACCAGCCGCCGACGCCGGGAGCGACACGTCAGCCCCGAGAAGAATCTGACGATGGAAGAGCGGATGCAGCGCGTGGAGCAGGAGCGGGCGCACATTGCAGCGTTCGACCGCGAGCGCCAGCTACAGCCGGGTCAGCTGACGCCGCGCGGGCGGATCGCGGCGCTGGTCGATGAAGGCTCGTTCCTCGAGATTGGCGCGTTCGCCAAGAGTCAGCATCATGACGTTGCTTCGGAAACGCCCGCTGACGGAGTGATCACTGGATACGCGGAGATCAACGGGCGTCGCGTGGTCGTGCTGGCGGAGGACAGCCGCGCGCTGGCTCGAACCGATGCTCAGGTCGGCAAGGTGAAGCGCAACCGGATGCTGTCGAATGCGATTTATCGGCGGCTGCCGATGGTCTACCTGGCTGATGGCGCTCCGCACGATTCACCTGAGTTTGACATGCATCAAGGCGTGTTGCTAAACCGCATGGCCGACCAATTGCCTGCACGGGACATCGCTGAGCGCGCAGCGCCGTTCGTGACCATCGCCTGCGGACTGTGCGCAGGGCAGAATGGATCTTTGGCGGTGCGCTCTGATCTGTTGATTGCGACGCCGCAGGCGCGTTTCGGCGCGCTCGACAGCGTGCCAGACGCTGTCGCCGACATGATCTGCGAGGACGACTCGAGCGCGATCGCAGCAGCGCAGCGCTTTCTGGGGATGCTGCCAGCAGACCTGGAGTCACCGCTGTCGCCACTGACGGATGCGCCTGCGGACGCAAGTCGTTTGCTCGCGGACGAGGACATGTCGGCCACGCCGCGTGAACAGCTCGATGCCATCTTCGATGCTGGCAGCGTGTTACTGCTCGGTCCCGCCGATGCAAGCTGCGTGGTCGGGCTGGGTCAGCTTGAGTGCTTTCCCGTCGCCTTTGTGCTGACAGGCGGATCTCCCCGAGCGGCGCTCAGGACCAGGGATATGAAGCGTATTGCGCGCGCCGCCTCGTGGAGCGCGAACTATCAGATCCCGTTCCTCTCGACGCAGGACACGCTGGGCTACGACCCGCTCGACGCCGCCACGCCCGAGTTCATGAGCGCGGCAGCGCGGACGGTGGAGTCACTGCGCGCGTCCCATGCGGCGAAGCTCACGATCATCACTGGCTGGGGGTACTCACTGGGCGATTTCGCGCTCGGCGGACTGGGGACCGGCTTTGATTTTGTCTGGTGTTGGCCATCAGGGCGCATGGGCGTGAGCGATAGCCCTGGCTATCTCTCCCGCGACCAGGATGTCCCGCCGGCCAGTGACCCGTGGGCGGCGGCTCAGCTGGGGTTAGTCTCGGAAATGATCACGCCTGGCGACACGCGGGACTGGTTGGCGCGCGCCTTGCGGTTGCTGGGTCCGGGCCGTGCGCTGCCTGCGGCGCACTACGACCGCGGACAGCAGATTCACGACCTGACCTGAACCGCGCCCGACCGCTTGGCCTGGAACAGATCCGCGTGCGCGAGGCTGAGCGAAGGTTCGGTGAGCGTTATAGCTGCGGGTGGCGGATGAAATCAGTCGCTTGCTCGTAGGCGTAGCCGGCGCGGCAGAGCGCGGCTTCGCTGCCGAGCGGACCGACCAGCTGTAGCGCCATCGGCAGCCCCTGCTCGCTCCAACCGTTCGGCAGCGTGAGCGTTGGCGCGCGGTTCATGTCCCACGGCGCCGTGTGCCGCAAGCGGATCGGATCCAGGTTGCCGGGCGTGTCGTCGTACATCATGTCCTCGCTGACCTGGTGCGGCAAGGTTCCCTGCGCGGGACAGGCGAGCATGTCGATCTCGGCGAAGGCTCGCGCGAGTCGCCCTCGCAACTCCTCACGGCGGATGCAGGCGTCGGCGTAGTCGGTAGCGCTGACCGATGCGCCGAGTTCAAGCCAGGCGCCGAACCAATTTCCATAGTCGTCGGCGCGACTCGGATAATGTTCCAGGTGCGCGTGCAGCGCCTCGACCGAGCAGAGCGTGGGCCAGTCGGCCATGTAGGGACGGAAATCGGGTAGCTCGACCTCGACGATCTCTGCGCCCAGCGAGGCCAGCGTCTCAACGGATGCAGCCACCGCTTCCGCAATCGGTGGGATCACGTCTTCCGACGCGTAGCGCTGGTCGTAGCCGATTCGCATCCCGTCGACGCCGTCGGCGATCCCATCGAGGATCGACGGCGCCGGCTCGGGCAGCGTGGTTGGATCGTTGGGGTCGTCACCGGCGATTGCCTCAAGGGTGACGGCGCAATCCCAGGTCGAGCGACACATGGGTCCGACGTGATCGAGCGATTGGGCGAGATCGAGGACGCCGTAGCGGCTCACGCGCCCCCAGGTCGGCTTGAGTCCGACGATGCCGCAGGAAGCCGATGGCGAGCGGATCGAGCCGCCGGTGTCGCTGCCCAGCGAGGCGTAGCAGAGCCCGGCCGCCGTGGCGACGCCAGAGCCGCTCGAGGAGACGCCCGTCCAGCGGTTGTCGGCCCATGGATTGACCGGTACCTGTCGGGCGCGATTGTAGCCGGCCATCGCGCCTTCGGTCAGGTTGAGCTTGCCCAGCAGGATCGCGCCCACCTGGCGGAATCGGGCGACGACCGTGGCGTCAACGTCGGGGATGAAGTCCTCAAGGACTTTGGTGCCACCCATCGTGCGTACACCGGTCGTGTAGCAGAGATCTTTTACCGCGATGGGAATGCCATGTAACGGTCCGCGATAGTCACCGGCGGCGATCTCGTCCTCTGCCTGCCGAGCTTCAGCGAGCGCTGAGTCGGCCATGACCGTGGCGTAGCTCTTCAGACGGTCATCGAGCGCTTCGATCCGCGCCAGCTGCGCTTCCGTCAGCTCAACCGGTGATAGCGCTCCGGCAGCGATGCGCGGCGCAAGCGCCTCAATCGTGGCATAGGCGAGGTCGTCGGTCATTGCGCTACTCCAACGCTTGCAATTCGAATGGGCGTGGTCTTCCTGACCTGACTCGCTAGCGAGTTGTCGGCCAGAGTTTTGGCTGAGTCTAGGCCTCGCGGCTTGCAACCGTCGGATGGAGCGCTCACAATCGCTACATGACTACCTCCTCAACTGAAGACCTGCTCGCGCGGCGGGAGCGGCTGCTTGGCGCAGGCATTGCAACGTTCTACGAAGATCCGGTACACATCGTGCGCGGCGAGGGCGTCTGGCTCTATGACGCTGACGGACGTCGCTACTTGGACCTCTATAACAATGTCCCCTGCGTTGGCCATGCGCATCCGCGCGTGGTCGAGGCGATGCAGCAGCAGACCGAGACGCTCAATGTGCACTCGCGCTATCTGCACGAGGGCATTCTTGATTACGCCGAGCATCTGACCTCGCTTCACGCCGAGCAGATCACGACGGCCGTGTTCACCTGCAGCGGCACCGAAGCCAACGAAGTCGCGATCATGATGGCGCGCGCGGCGAGCGAGGGTCGTGGGTTGATCTTCACCCAGGCCGCGTATCACGGGAACTCGACCGAGGTGCGCAAACTGTCGCGACTGCGCGAGGACAGCGACCTGGAATTCCGTTCCATCCCGGTTCCGCAGCGCTATCGGCCGATCGAGGATGATCTCGACGACGAAGCGTTGACCGACGCGTACCTCACTCGTCTGCAGGGAGAAATCGATGGGTTCACCAGGGACGGGGTGCCGTTCGCGGGCATGTTGGTCTGCTCGATCCTGGCCAATGAGGGTCTGCCCGATATCCCGTCCGGATTCATGTCGCGCGCGGCCGCGATGGTCCGCGCGGCCGGCGGCCTGTTCATCTGCGATGAGGTGCAGGCGGGGTTTGCCCGCTCGGGAAACTGGTGGGGATACGAAACTTCCGGCGTCACGCCCGACATCGTCAGCATGGGTAAGCCGATGGGCAACGGGTTGCCGCTGGCCGGCGTCGTCGCGTCGCAGGAGCTGGTCGAGGTCTTCCGTCAGAAGACCCGCTACTTCAACACCTTCGCCTCCAGTCCGCTACAGGCGGCGGTTGGGCAAGCGGTGCTCGACGTGATCGAGGATGAAGGTTTGGTCGAGAGCGTCGCTTCGGTTGGGGCCTATCTGCAGGACAGCCTGCGCGCGCTGCAGGAGGGCTGCGAGCCGCTGGCCGATGTGCGCGGACACGGACTCTTCATCGGCATGGAGTGGGTCAAGGATCGAGAGAGCAAGGAGCCAGACCCGGCTGGCGCTGAAGTGATCGTCAATCGTCTGCGCCGCGCAGGGTTCCTGATG
>RKRS01000043.1 GCA_007571275.1 Dehalococcoidia bacterium | reverse complement strand
CGTCGCTTCGACCAGTGATCAACGCAACCGGCGTCGTGTTGCACACCAATCTCGGGCGCGCGCCAGTCTCGGACCGTGCAGCGGCAGCCATGTCTCGCGCCGCGGCTGGCTACTCCAACCTGGAATACGATCTGCAATCCGGGACACGCGGATCTCGCGCCAATCACATCGAATCGCTGCTTCAGGCAGTGACGGGCGCCGAGTTCGGAGTCGCGGTCAATAACAACGCAGCCGCGTTGTATCTGGTGATGTCGACGTTCTGTCAAAACCGGGAAGTGATCGTCTCGCGCGGGGAAGCGGTCGAGATCGGCGGCGGCTTCCGCATTCCTGATGTCGTTCGTCAGGCTGGCGCCAGGCTGGTTGAGGTCGGCACGACCAATCGCACGCGCGCTTCCGATTATGCCAAGGCCATCTCCAGCGACACGGTGGCCATTTTACGCGTGCACCCATCCAACTTCCGCATGATTGGGTTCACCGAGCAGCCGGCATTAGAAGAGCTCCGCGAGATCGCCAACGAGAAGAGCGTGATGCTGATCGACGACGTTGGCAGCGGGTGTCTGCTCGACACACGGGAGTTTGACCTGAGCTACGAGCCACGCCCGCAAGACAGCCTGTCAGCGGGCGCTGACCTCACGTTGTTCAGCGGCGACAAGCTGCTGGGCGGTCCGCAGGCGGGAATCATCGTTGGCGCGCATCGACATCGGGACCAGCTGGAGCGGCAGGGTCGGTTGCTCAATCTCTGGCGCTTCCACTGGTTGCGCTCGCATCCACTGATGCGCGCGCTGCGACTCGACAAAGCTGCGATTGCCGGCCTGGACGCCACGCTGCGCCACTATCTCGCTGGTGAGGCGATCGAATCGGTGCCAGTCTGGCGGATGATCGCCGCCGAGCCCGACGACCTGCGAGCCCGCGCCGAGTCCTGGCGTGCCACACTTGGAATCGGTGATGTTACAGCGTCCGAATCGCCGATTGGTGGCGGTTCACTCCCGGGCGAGACGCGACCAACCTTCGTCTGGTCGCTGGAGCACAACCATCCGTCGGACGCCGCCGGACAACTTCGCGCGAACGATCCGCCGGTCATCGCCCGCGTGGATCACGACCGCCTGATGCTCGATCCACGCACCGTGCTCCCCGATCAAGACGCCATCGTGATCGCCGCGTTGCAAGAGACGGGCGGAGGCCTCACATGATCGTGCTGGGCGCAGTCCTCCCGCATCCGCCGGTCTTGCTGCCGCGAATCGGCCAGGGGCGAGAGGTCCACGCGCAAGCGACGCTCGATGCATATCAGCTCGTCGCACAGCGACTGCACAAGCTACAGATCGCGCGCCTCCTGCTCATGTCCACACATGGCATCGTCACGCTAAATCGGTTCCACATCCTGGACGCTGATCTGTCCGGTGACTTCGAACGTTTCGGCAGATCGTCGGTGAAATTTGCGCATCCAACTGACAGCGAGCTGGTCGCAGCGATCATGGAAGCGGCAACGGCCAACAGCATCCCGCTCACCCAAACCGCACACTGGGAGCAGTCCGACCACTCCGCCGGCGTTCCACTCACACTGCTCGGCAGTGCGCTGCCACCGAGCATTGCCATTGTCAGCATCAGCTTCCGACCGCCAGCCGACCACTACCGCTTCGGCCAGGTCATCGGCGAGGCGCTTGCCCGCTTGACGGAGCCGACGGCGATCCTCGCCTCGGGCGACGCCGTCCACACGCTCAACGATGACTCGCCCAATGGCCGTCACCCCCGCGGCGAGGAAGTTCAGCGAGAGTATGAATCGGCGCTTGCGAGTTGGGATGCTCAGGCGCTCTTCGGAATCGACGAATCACTCCGTCGCGAAGTTGATGAATCCGTGATCTCACCAACGCTGATACTGATGGGCGCTCTACAGAGCGTTGCCAGGATCGAGTTTCGCCCGCGTATTCTGGTCTCAGAGCGACCTTGGGGCGTCGGTTATGTCTCCGCCCTCATTGAACCAGCACAGGAAGGCGACTGAGCGTGGACGCCAAGAGCATCACAGTGCTCGAGTTTCCCAAGATCATCGAGCGTCTTGCCGGACTCTGCGGCTCACCAGGAGGGCGAGAGCTGGCGCTTCAACTCGCGCCCAGCGCTGACGTAGATGAGGTCCGACGCCGACTCGCCACCACAGCCGAGGCGCGCTCGCTGGCGCGTCTGAAACCACACTTTCACATGGGTCAAGCGCCCGACATCTCCAACCAGCTCCTGGCGGCGTCCAGAGGCGCGATCCTTCCTGTCGGCGAGATCCTCGAAGTCGCCATCCTGCTCCGCACTGCCCGACACACCAAAAACCAGGTCGCGCCGCTCACGCGTGAATTGCCGCAGCTGGCGCGGGTCGCCCAACGCATCGGCGACTTCTCGCCCCTGGTTCAAGAAATCGAATCCACCATCGACGAACGAGGAGAGATACCGGACAACGCATCTCCTGCCCTCGCCGACGCACGCGACCGTATGCGTAGGATTCAGCATCGACTCGAGCAGCAGCTCGAACGCACACTCCGTCACGCCGTCTCCGAAGGCATTGCTCAGGAATCGCTGATCACTGAGCGAGACGGTCGCTACGTCATTCCGATCAAGGCAGAGCTGCGGGGCGCCATGCCCAGCGTGGTACACGATGTCTCCGCTTCGGGAGCGACGCTGTTCGTCGAACCACTCGCTGTGGTCGAACTTGGCAATCGCCTGCGTGAAGCTCGCCGCGAGGAGCAACGCGAAGTCGACCGCATCCTCAGAGCGCTATGCGAATCGATCGGCGTTGAAACGGGGGCGATTCGAGCCGCGATCCGCTGCCTGTCCCGGATCGATCTGGCACAGGCCAAGGCGAGACTGGCTGAGGAGCTTGATGCGCCACTCCCGGCCGAGAACGACCCGATCAATTGGATCAGTGGCGCAACTGACCTCGTCCTACACTCCGCGCGACACCCACTGCTGACCGGTGAGGTCGTTCCGATTTCCACCGCGCTCTCCGCTGAGGTGCGCTGTGTCTTGATCACGGGGCCCAACACCGGCGGCAAAACGGTCGCGCTCAAGACGGTCGGCCTGCTCTGTCTGATGGCCCAGGCCGGGCTCCCGGTCCCTGCCGAGACCGGCACCCGGATTCCTGTCTTTGACGACATCTACGCTGACATCGGCGATGAACAGTCGATCGAGCAGTCGCTTTCCACGTTCTCCGCGCACATGACGAACATCGTTCGCATTATCGACTCGGCCGGGCCGCGCACGCTCGTCCTGCTCGACGAGCTGGGAGCCGGCACCGATCCTGCCGAGGGGGCGACGTTGGCGCGCTCGTTGCTCGAGGAATTGCTGGAACTCGACAGCATGGTCGTCGCTACTACGCACCATGGCGAGCTCAAAGTGTTCGCTCACGCGACCGACGGCATCATGAACGCCTCAGCCGAGTTCGACGCCGTCTCGTTGCAACCCACGTACCGACTCCTGATGGGTACGCCGGGACGATCCAATGCGCTGGCTATCGCCCAACGACTCGGCATGCCCGAGCATATTCTTGTCCGAGCCAAACAACGTGCGCCGACCGAGACGGCGTCCATGGAACAGCTGCTCGGCGAACTTCAGCGCGAGCGCGACGCCATCGCGGAGCAGGTTCGCGCCGAGCGCATCGCCCGAGAGGAAGCCGAAGAGATCCGCGCCAATCTCGCGGAGCGACGCGAAGCGATCGAGGCAGAGCGCGAGGCCGTTCTGGCCCGAGCCGAGCGAGCCATGGAGGATGAACTTGCTGCGTTTCGTCGCACGATGCGCGCCAGCCTCAAGGAGCTCGAGCAGCGACAGTCACGCGAGCAAGCCGAAGAGCGCGCTGAGCGACGCGCCGACGAAGGCCGCGAACGACTCCAGCGTGTTCGTCGTGAACGCGCCAACCGTCGCCGACGACGCTCTCAGGCCAAAGCCAGCGAACCACAACTCCAGCCCGAGCGACTCGCGGCGGGCGATTTCATCTATCTCCGAGGCTTGCCCGAGCCCGGCGAGGTGCTCAGCGCTGTCGAGGACGGCGCGCTGGACGTACAGCTCGGCGCGCTCCGCACGCGCGTACGGGTCGAACAGGTTGAACGTCTGGCTCCGTCAGGAACGCATGAACCACAGAGTGCGCGTCCGCTACGAGGTATGGGAGCGACAGTCGCCAACATGCCCAAGCCACCGGTTGATCCAGGCTCGAAGATCGATCTGCGCGGCCGCGTGACCGACGACGCGCTGCCGATGGTTGATTCATTCCTCGATGTCGCCTACCGCGCCGGCCAGCATCGGCTTGAAGTCGTGCATGGCAAAGGCACCGGCGCGTTGCGTCGCGCCGTCCGCGACCTGCTGCGCACACATCCGCTGGTGACCACCTTCGAGAGCGCCGAACCCAAGCAGGGTGGCGACGGCGTCACTATCGTCACGCTTGTGAGCTAACCCGCCCGCCAGTTCGTCGGAGACATCATGGTCCTGCGACGCATTGCCGAAGCCATCGACCGACGACCCAACACCTACCGGGTGCGACGCAGCATTCTGCAAATCGCTGCGGACGACTTCGCCACACAGCTGCCCAGGAAGAAGGGTCGTTCAGGCGCCTGGGGAGTCAGCGGCTGGGACATCTCCAATCTCGCGCATCCTGCATTCTGGGGCATGGCGTTGCTCAGCCAACGACGGCAGCGCTTCGCCATGACGCTGATCGGTCAGGTCTACCAGGATCGGGCGGCTGTTCAGCCCTACGTCCAGGAAAAACGCGCCACCGAGCAGGTGCTGCATGGACTCGATGGAATCGATGCTGACTCACTCGTCGGCTTCGTCGACGCGGCGGTCATGCTCTTCCAGCCGCCTGGCTCCAGCGGCGCTCCGTTGGTCCCAGCTGACCAGGCGACCGAAATCCTTCGGCTCGCCCTGCTGCGCGGAGCGATGGTCGGAGAACTACGCCCCGACGATCTTCGCGACGCCTGGAATCAGGCGCATCCCGATCAGGTCAACCAACACGGTTCTGAGGTCGCCTGGAAAAAAGCGCAGGGCCGGGCCGAAATGCTACTCGAAGGCTGGAATCAGACGCGACGCGGTCAGGGCCGTCGCCTGATCTGATCTTCAGCAGTCGCGTCCGGCTACCCTCAAGCCATGCCCAGACCCCAACCCGATCACGGCATGCGCCGGATGTTCGACGATCGCCCTACTATCGATCGCTCGGCGCCGCTCGCCGCCAGGATGCGTCCGCGCACGCTCGATGAAGTCGTCGGGCAGTGGCGCCTCGTCGGACCCGACGCGCCGCTGCGCCGGGCTATCGAGGTTGACCGTCCACCGTCCTGCATCCTCTGGGGGCCGCCAGGCAGCGGCAAGACCTCGATTGCCCAGGTCATTGTCCGCATCACACACGCGCGATTCGCCACGCTCTCAGCGGTCTCGAGCGGTGTCGCTGATTTGCGCAAGGTCATCGCCTCGGCCGAAGCCGGTCGCCGCGACGGACTCGCTCACACGATCCTCTTCATCGATGAGATCCATCGTTTCAACAAAGCCCAACAGGACGCCGTCCTGCACGCCGTCGAGGATGGCACGATCACGCTGATCGGCGCGACGACCGAGAACCCATCGTTCGAGGTCGTTGCTCCGCTGCTCAGTCGGGCTCGCGTGTTCAAACTCGACGCGCTGCAACACGACGAGATTCGCTCATTACTGATTCGGGCATTGAACGATCCGGAGCGCGGCCTGGGGTTGGATCCGCCCCTGGTCGAGCCTGATGCGTTGGAGGCGCTCGCGACCTATGGCGCGGGTGACGCGCGCGTGTCCCTGAACGCGCTGGAGGCGGCTGTCCGCGACGCCAGGGCGCGCAGTGGGAGCGTGACCGTTGAGACCGTTTCCACCGTCGCTCAACGAGCGTTGCCCTATGACAAGGGTGGCGACGCGCACTACGACACGATCTCCGCGTTCATCAAATCGATCCGCGGATCCGATCCTGACGCCGCCGTCTATTGGCTGGCTCGCATGCTCGAGGCGGGCGAAGATCCGATGTTCGTCGCCCGGCGGATCGTCATTCTCGCCGCCGAAGATGTTGGCCTGGCTGACCCACAGGCGCTCTCGGTCGCGGTCGCCGCGCAGCAGGCGACACACCTGATCGGCATGCCCGAATGCTCACTGATCCTGTCCGAAGCGGCCATCTATCTCTCGCGGGCGCCGAAGAGCAATTCGGCGAAGGCGGCCTACAGCGCTGCCGCCTCTGCCGTTCGTCAATACGGCGCGCTGTCCGTGCCGCTGCATTTGCGCAACGCTCCCACCGGACTGATGGCCGCGCATGGCTACGGCAAGGGATACCAGTACGCACACGACTTCGAGGGCGCAGTCGCTCCTGAACAACAGCATCTACCGGACGAGCTCCAGGACGCCGTGTTCTATGAACCCACCGATCGGGACGTCATCCAGTGAGGCCACGTCGCCAGTTCGACGGTGTCACGGCCGAGGTCGTCGAGGCAATCGCCGCGTTGTTCGCTACTGAAGCGCGACGTCAGGCATTCGAGCTGCCAAACGACACTGCCGGCGTCTGGGAGGTGACCTATCGGGCTGAGAGCGGCAACATCCGCGCCCTGCTCTGGCCGTCAATCAATCGGATCGATGTGACGGTGGGGCCGCATATGTGGGTGGTTAAGGGCGTGCGCGAGGTGGAGGTCATCGAAGCGCTGGAGTTCATCGCGCGCTTCGGCAGGGACGGCGTCCTGACCGTCGCGCTCAACGGCCAGATCGTGCTGACAACGCCTGGCAACGGCGGCGACTAACCGATCAGTCAGGCTGCGGAATCGGCAGGTCGCGCAGCCGCGACAGATCATCGAGAAAGCGACCCAGCATCGTCGCCGTCGCGCCGAAGATTCGGTGCCCCTCGTACCAGTACTCACGCATATGGAAGATCTGGCCGTCGCGCTCACGCCGCTCAAACAGGAGGTTGGTCGGATCGAGCAGATGCGAGAGCGCTGGCGTGATGATCTCGCCCACCTCAATCGCCAATGGTCTGAAGGGATACGGCGCCCGATCGATCAGCCCCACGAATGGAGTCACATGAAAATCGGACATCGTGCGGTAATGCGACTGCTCGCCCAGCACCTCAACATGTTCGGCGCGGATGCCGACTTCCTCATCCGCTTCGCGTAAGGCAGCGGCCATCGGATGCTCATCGATGGAATCCAGGGCGCCGCCCGGAAATGAGATCTCACCCTTGTGATGCTCTACCTGATGCGACCGCACCGTCAGCACGACCTGCGGGTCGTCGTAGGGCAGCAGGGCGATCAGCACGGCGGCCCGCCAGCGGCCAATATCCGCGGGCAGCGTCTGGATATCGTGACTGGCTACTGCCTGACGGACGTCACGCAGCGCCGGCGATTCGTGCTCGCGGTTGACATAGTCAGGCATCGCAACTCCCTGGCGGACTGCTCGGCGCCTCTCGATGCAGGCAGACTAGTGGGTACCCTGAGCGGCCATGACGGTTGGCATGCCCTGCATCCCGCGGAGCGTATTGATCTCGCCGCGGTGACCATTGAAATGTCCCATCATGTGTAGCGAAATCGCCTCGCCGACGCTCTCGGTCCCATTCCGCGCCGGTATCTCACGCTCCAGGTCTGCGTCGGTCGCGTTGTCCAGGAAGGTCGCCGTGCGCGCGAAGACCGCGTCCTGATAGTCGCCCAGCGCACCGAGATCCGTGATCTGGATTTGCTGCGCGTCCTCGTCCGACATACCGGTGCCAAACCCATCGAACGGCAGTCCGGTGCGGGCGGCCCAGTCTTCGTTCCAGACCTGCTCCTGGCCACTGACGCGACTGATGATCAGATCTTCGACGCGGGATGTGTGCCAGAGGCACCATGCGATCGAGTGACTGCCCTGCTCGGGCACAAAGTGGAGCTGGTCATCAGTGCCGTTGCGGGCGTCGACGAGGGCGGCATGGGTGAATGCCAGACTGCGTTGAATGAATGCGACGGTGCTCACGTAGTTTCTCCCTGCGTTACCTGTGCTCAAGTGTTGAGTCTAGGCCAGCCCCCCTGCTACGGACTCGCCGTTGGCCCAGAACACAGCTTCGACACGATAGCCTTGGCCGCTCGTCTGGTATCCCGTCCAGCGTGGCGTCGAGAAGATATCGAACCGGTTCAACACCGTCGGTGATCACGGCCTCAGTCGCACCGGGGCCGTACGCGGTGCGACTGAGGCCGTGCATGGACGAATGATCGGTCACTGGGCAGCTGACCAGTCCGACCCTCGGCGGCATTTGGCGACGCAGCGGGCGGCGCGTCGTCAGCGCTGGAGGCGCTAGCGGCGAGGCCGAGCAGCAGGGCGGTTCAGCAGCTGC
>RKRS01000111.1 GCA_007571275.1 Dehalococcoidia bacterium | reverse complement strand
CGCCTGCCGTGATCCAGCAGTTGAGCGCCGGCCTGGCAACGAACCGCGACGCGCTCATCGCCGTCCCGCGACACAATGGTCGCAACGGCCATCCGCCGATCTTTCGCGCCGAACTGCTCACGGAGCTACAGCATGTGACGGAACGTCATGAAGGTCTGCGACAGGTTAGGCAACATCACGCAGATCGCACTATCTTCGTGGAAATGGAACAGCCGATCGTGACGCTCAACCTCAATACGCCTGAGGCGTACCACCGCGCGATCAAACTCCTCTAAACTGCATCACGTGCAATAAATCCAGTCGCGCTGAGCACAGCGGGCAGCGCGCAGATTAGCCGCGCCCGATAGAGTGGACAACACATGGCCACACCCTTACGACAAACCATCCAGGTTGGTAAGTACGTTGTCGGACAGCGCCTGCGACGCACCGAGCGCTATCCGTTGGTGCTGATGCTCGAGCCGCTCCTGCAGTGCAACCTCGAATGCGCCGGTTGCGGCAAGATTCAGCATCCCACCGATATCCTCCGTCGACGTTTGACTCCCCAGCAGTGTTGGGACGCCGTCGAGGAATGCGGCGCGCCGGTCGTGGCCATCGCCGGTGGAGAGCCGTTGATTCACAAGGACATCGTTGAGATCGCCAACGGCTTCACCGAGCGTAAGAAGTTCGTCTATCTCTGCACCAACGCGATCCTGCTCGAGCGTAAGCTGCAGGACTTCGAACCCAACCCGTACCTCACCTTCTCTGTCCATGTCGATGGTTACGAGCAGGATCACGACGACTCGGTCTGCCGCGACGGCATTTGGGATGTTGCGATCCGCGCGATCGAGGCGGCCAAGTCACGCGGTTTTCGCGTGACGACCAATAGCACGTTCTTTCTCGGCGCGCAGCCTGACCGCATCCGCATGATGTTCGACAAGCTGATGGAGATTGGCGTCGACGGGCTGATGATCTCGCCCGGCTACCCGTACGAGAAAGCGCCTGACCAGGAGCATTTCCTCGCCCGGAACCAGACCAAAGAACTCTTCCGCGACATCCTCAACGACCCGCCGAAGCGCTGGAACTTCAACCACTCACAGCTCTTCCTCGACTTCCTCAAGGGCGAAATCGAGTACGACTGCACGCCGTGGGGCAACCCGACGTACACCGTCTTTGGTTGGCAACGGCCCTGCTACCTGATGGACGAGGGGTACGCCGACAGCTTCAACGAGCTGATTGAAGAAACCAAGTGGGAAAACTACGGCGTCGCCTCGGGCAACCCGAAGTGTGTCGATTGCATGGTCCACTCGGGCTATGAAGCCTCCGCCGTGATCGACGCGACCACCAATCTCAAGGCCGGTCTACGCAGCTTCGTCGGCAGCATTCGCTAGACCGCCATGTACCGATAACCCAAGCTTTTGCGGCAGCGGTGGCCGTGCGCCTCTGTCTGCTGTCAGACTGCGGATCAATGGCGGCTATGGCCGCTGCGTCGGCGTCCCGGAAGGTCTCACCGTGTCAGGACAGGAACCAGGCTCAGAGCCGATCATCGATAGCCAACCACCAGCTGAGCTTGCCCCGGCGATCTCACTGGAGGAAGTCGGGCGGATTGCCGAGCGCGTCCAGGAACTGATCGCGGCTGGCAACCAGGCAGCCGCCTGGCAGCGACTGCGTCACCTGCATCCCGCCGACGTCGGCCTGATCCTCGCCGGCTTGCCGCGAACCAGTAGCGAGGCGCTGCTGGAGATCATGTCGCCGCAGACCGTCACCTGGATGCTCCAGCACATGAATCCGGTCGAGGCTGGTCGTTTGGGAGCTCGTCTGAGCATCCAAAGCCTGTCGTTCGTGCTCGATCAGGTCAATCCTCGGCACGCCATGACAGCGCTGCAACGACTGCCGCTGCGTCGGGCGCAGCAGGTGGCCGAACAACTGGAACAGCCGATCGCCGAAAGCGAGATCCTGAACCAGGAACCGAATACCGCCGGCGCACTGATGACACCCCGACTTGTCGCAGTCAATGCCGACGCGGGCCTCGACGAAATGAGAGCGGCGCTGGAGGCTCTGCAAGAGGACCGTGACCGGTTGACATACCTCTACGTCCTGAACGCCGAGGGTCAACCGGAGGGTCAGGTGTCGATGGTCAACCTGGCATTGGCCCCCGCAGCTGCTACCGCCAGCGCGATTGCCTCTCCTCTGACCGCGGTCGTGTCCGTCGACACGTCGGCTCAGGAATGCGCGCGACTGCGACGGCACTACAACCTCACGCAGCTTCCTGTTGTCGAAGATGGCGACCTGGTTGGCGTTGTGCTGCCCGACGCGCTGTTGGGCGTCACGGTCGAGGAGGACACGCGACAGATGCAGCGGATCGCCAACGTCGCCGGCGAACGCGCCGATGGGCCGATGGCGCTATCGATCCGCACCCGACTGCCCTGGCTGACGATCAATCTGGCTACGACATTTCTCGCCGCCGCGACGATCGCGCTCTTCGAGTCAACGTTGGCCCAACTGGTCGTGCTGGCCGCGTTTCTGCCGGTCGTCGCCGGCCAGGGCGGCATTGGCGGCACCCAGACCCTGACCTTGATTGTCCGCGCCATTGCACTGGGCGAACTCGTCGGTGTGCGAGCCAAGCGCCTGCTGATTCGGGAAGCGACCCTGGGAGTTATCCACGGCATCTGGTTGGGGTTGCTGGTCGCCGTGATCGCCATCATCTGGCAGGACAACTACGGACTCGCGCTCGTGCTCGGTCTGGCGATGCTCGGCAACATGCTGATCGCAGGTACCGTCGGCGCTGGCGTCCCCTTGCTGATGCGCCGCGTGGGCATCGACCCTGCCGTCGCCTCGGCCGTGGTCGTCACGACATTCACCGACGTCTTTGGATTCCTGCTGTTCCTTGGCATCGCCCAGGCTGCGATCAGTTTGCTGATCTAACCACGCCAGCGGCAATCAGACCAGGCGGAAGCGCATACCGCAGAGCATCACGACCGACTCATCCTCCGACACGTCGAGGTCATGATGACGCGCTGTGGCGATGACGTGTCCCCGATCGACCGTCGCCACGTCGAGTCCACCGAGACCATCACCCCGCCCATCCGTCGCTTCGACGAACCGCAGCGTCGCGTCATCCAATGAGATCGTTGGATGGCCATCACCGTCTGAGCCTGCCGGAATCTCCAGCACTTCCGCCCAGCGAGCCGCCATCGCCGATGGATCTGCGCTCTGCAGCTCTGCCGCCGCCATCGCGGTGATCACATGCTCACGCCTGGCTGGCAACCAGTGGTCGCCGGCCGGATTCCAGGGACCATCGATGGCCCCGTCGCCAACGTTCCAGCGCAGCTCGGCGATGGCGCCAGGCACATCCTTGGGGTGTAGCTGAATGCCATCGGTTTGCTCGTTCGCCCCGTCCAGGACCAGACGAATGCCCAGTTCGGCGACGTGGGCTCGGCGGGCGGCGATATCGTCGCACTGCATGATCACCATGTAGCCGCCGTCACCGCCGCGTCGTTGCAGGTGGCGTCCGCCGGCAGTCCCGGGACGCATCGGCGACACCACCTCGAGAAACGAGTTGCCGACCGGCATCAGGAAGTTATGCAACCCGAATCGACCGACACCCGGATCGCGGTGACAGACCTCAAGGCCAAACACACCGCGGAGGTGCGCCTCAATCATGTCCAGATCCTCAGCCACCAGGCAGATCTGACGCATTCGCAACATGACGGATTCCTCTCAGACTGCGGGCATCATGGTCCGGTTGGACTTACCTGCCCTTGAAGACCGGCCGTCGTTTCTCGACGAACGCTCGACGCGCCTCGATCGAATCCTCACTCTCGCCAACGCGGCGCATCCGGTCGGCCTCGCGGCGAAGCGCCTCCGAGAGCGGAATCGTGAACGCGTCATTCAGATTGCTCTTAATCTGCGCGATGGCGCCCGGATGAGAGTCCCGCAGCTGCGCGGCGATCTGCAATACGTTCGGGATCAGCTCATCTGGCTCATAGACGCCGTTGGCCAGACCGAGCGACAGCGCCTGTTCCGCCGGCACCCGATCGGGCAGCAGATACATCTCGCGCGCCTTGCCCATGCCGACCAGTCGCGGGAGCGTCCAGGTACCGCCGAAATCGCCCGAGAACCCAACCCGCAGGAAGGCGGTGTACAAGTAGGCCGAGGTCGACATATAGCGCAGGTCGCAGGCCAACGTGATCGAGCAACCGGCGCCGGCCGCGCCGCCGTTGATTGCCGCAATCGTCGGCTTCGGCATCTGGTGCAGCAGGATCGACGTGCGCTCCGAGTGCGTCAACGAATAGATGCTCTGCTCAAGATTGCGGATGTCGCCGCGACTGGTGTCCTTCAGATCGCCGCCAGCGCAGAAGAGTCGGCCCGCTCCGGTCAGAATTACCACTCGCACATCGTTGTCAGCAGCGGCCGCCTCGCAGGCCAGCGGGAGTTCGGTCAGCATCGTTCCGTTGAGCGCGTTGAGCGACTCCGGGCGATTCAACGTGATCGTGCATATGCCGTCTTCAACGTCGTACAGCAGTGTTTCGTACATTGGTCATCCTCACGACTCAGGGCGTTCTCAAGGCTTGGTCGACTCTCAGTCTAGTCACGGGTGGCATAACCGAACGCTGTAGTGCCTCAGCTTCAGGCTCTGGCGTAGACTGACTCCATGCTCACCATCACCGCTGCACTGCCCTGGGAGGCTCAGGCCGCTCGCGCTGGCCAGGCAATTGCCGGACGTGGCCGCGTCCGCATCATTACATCCGGCGTCGGTCCCGCGCGAGCCCGAGACGCGGCGGAAGAAGCGATCGAGCGAGACTCACCCTCCAACGTGATCAGCATCGGCGTCGCCGGCGGGCTGACGAACACTCTCCGTCGACCCTCAATCACGCTACCGACCAGCATTATCCGCCAGACCGATGGCGCGGTCTTCCAGACCGATGAGCAGCTACGCAAACAGACGATCAGGCTGCTCAACCGAGCGGACATCTTCTGGCAGTCGGTGACCAGCATCACGACGCCGGAAATCCTGTTCACCAGGCCGGAGAAGCGCGCAGCTGCCGATAGCGGTGCAGAGATCGTGCAGATGGAAGACGCGGAGTGGGCCGAGGTTTGCGCTGCAGCGGACATCCCCTTCGCCTGCGTTCGTGTGGTGATGGACGCGCTCGATGACGACATTCCCAACGAAGTCGTCCAATGGCGCGGCAAGCCCTCCGCGCTGGACATTGCTGTCGGCACGATTCGCAGGCCGGGCCTGTTGCGCGAGTTGATTTCCCTTGGCCTACAGCGACAATCGGCGATGCAGGAACTGGAACGCGCGATGACGCTGATCATCCCTGCGCTCGCGCCTGACCTCGTGCCTGAGCAGGTCGACTAGACACTTCCTCAGATTCGTCGTGAACCGTGTCCTGGTCACCGGCGCCAACGGATTCATCGGGTCGCATGTCGTCCGAGCGGCGCTGGATGTCGGCGCAGAAGTTCGCGTACTGGTCCGCCGGGGCAGCGATCAACGCAACTTAGATGGACTTCCAATTGAATGGGCCTACGGCGATCTGACCGAGCCTCAGACGCTGCAACCAGCGCTTGATGGCATCGACATTCTGTTCAACGTCGCCGCCCGCTACGACCTCAGTCGCCGGGCTCGCGCCGACGCGTATCGCACCAACGTAGATGGCACACGGGCGCTGATGCTGGCCGCTCTCCGGGCCCAGGTCGACCGCGTCGTGCACACATCATCTGTCGCCGCGATCGGTCCACCGCGTGCGCCCGATCTTCTCGCCGACGAAACCCAGTGGGCGTCACCTGATCATGCGCCGGGACCATACGAAGAGACGAAAATCCTCAGCGAGCGACTCCTCCACGAGCTGGTGCGCAGCGAGGCGCTGCCAGCAGTCTGCGTGCTTCCGACAGCGCCGATCGGGCCGCTCGACCTCAAGCCCACACCGACCGGTCGCCTGATCCGCGACGCTGCGAGCGGCTCGATGCCAGCCTACGTCCGTTCCGCAGGACTGAATGTGGTTCACGTTGAGGACGTCGCCATTGGTCACATCAACGCCGCCCGCGACGGTCGCATCGGCGAGCGCTACATCCTCGGACACCAGGACGGAAATCTCACGTTGCAACAAATCATCGAACGCGCGGCGGCCATTGGCCAGGCGGTGTCGCCTCGAATCGCCATTCCCGCATCGGTCGCATACCTCGCCGCAGTCGTGGACGAATATCTGCTCAGCCTGCTGGCCAGGCAACAGCCGCGCGCAACCATCGCCGGGGTCCGACTCGCTCGACAACGTCAGTTCTTCAATCCCCGCAAAGCAATCACCGAGCTCGCGCTCCCGCAAACCGACCTGGACCAGACGTTCAACGACGCAGTCCGTTGGTTTCGTACACTCAGCGCATGAACAACTCAGATACTCCTCACGCCGCACTGATCACCGGGGCCAACAGCGGCATTGGCCAGGCTGCGGCAACCGAGCTGGCGCGCCGTGGTTGGCGAGTCTTTGCCGCTGCCAGGTCGCCCGAGCGTGGTCGCGCCGCCGTTACACAAATCCAGAATGACAGCGGCTCCGCAGCGGTCGAGTTACTCGAACTCGACCTCGCCTCATTCAGCTCAGTACGCAGCGCCGCGGCGGAACTGCTGGAGCGCGCTCCGCGTCTCGACGCGCTGGTCAACAACGCGGGCGTCAACCTGGGTCGGCGCACACTGACTGAGGACGGCCTTGCGTCGACGATGCAGGTCAACCACTTCGGCCACGTGCTGCTGACCTCGCTGCTGCTGTCGCGCCTCATGCAATCTGACGATCCTCGCGTCGTCAATGTCTCGTCCATGCTCTACCAGCGCGCCGGCGCGATGCCGCTTGATGACCTACAACTCGAGCATCAATGGCGCGGATTCCGACCGTACTGCATCTCCAAGCTGGCCAACATCCTCTTCACCAAGGCGTTGCACCGACGCTACTTCGAGCATGGCCTGGCCACCTTCGCCGTCCACCCCGGCGGCGTGCGCACGCGACTGGGCGCCGACGGCGACCGCGGCGGGCCGCTGTCCATCCTCTGGCGTCTGGTTCAGCCATTCTTGCTCAGCGCCGAGAACGGCGCGGCGCCGATCGTCGATTTGGTCGACGACGCTGACAAACGGCAGCTCGCCGGCGCTTACTTCAACCGTCACCAGGCGGCAACGCTGAACGAACACGCCAACGATCACCACGCCGCGGAGCGGCTCTGGGATGCATCCAACGAACTCACTGATGCGCAATGGCCGACTCTATGAACATCACCAGCCGCGAAGCGCTGATCAGCGCACTACAACAGGACAGCGAAGCGTTTCAGCAGGCGGTCGCACAACTCTCTGAACAGTCATTCGAGCGAGGCGTCTATGAACAGGGCTGGAATGCCCGCCAACTGCTCGCGCACATCGCCGCCATCGAGTGGACGTACCCGCGCCTGATCGAACGCGCCCAGGAGCGAGCGTCGGGCGGCGACGCGCCTCAGGGCGGCGGCGGCGGTTTCGACATGGACGCCTACAACGCCAGGCAGGTCGAACGACGCGAAGACCAGCCGGTCGAACAGCTGCTGACCGAATTTCGCCGCAACCGCGCCGCCACCATAGACGCCATCCGCGCGGCCGACGAATCCCTACTCAGCCAACCAACACGCTCCGCCGGCGGCGTCGAAGGGACGCTGCTCGAGGTGCTAATCAGCGTCACCGTCGGCCACGTCCGTGAGCACGTCGACGACCTGCTCGACGGCGCACAGAAACCCTAGGTCCTGCCCATACCCCCACCGAGAACGTCCTCACTGGATCCTGGCTCCCCTAGAGGGGAGAGTCGAGAAGGCGGGAGGCAATCTGCGCGGCCAAACCGTCGCCACACGCCGGCGGGCTCCACAACTCATCCCTGTGTGAAGGGACCTTAGTCACTCCAACGCCATAAAGGCACGTTCCGAATTAGGCCCCCACTCGTCGACGACGAGCACCAAGCCACCATCAGCAACTTCCTCTGCGGTGGTCTTGAAACACAGGTACCCTCGCACCGTTGTATTCTCAACCAACCTCGTGTTGCCATACAATCGCAGAGGACCTCCGCCACACTCTTCGCTTTCGTACCACAGTTGCGTCAATATCGAAGAATATAGCGTCCCAGCACCAGCCACTACCCCAAGTTCCATCTTGCTCTGATCCAGTGTCGACGAGGTAGCGCCTACATACGTGAACGACATCTCGATTCCATTCATTCGCCAACCTTCCGGCAAGCCTCCTTTCAAATATGTCGAAACGTTTGAGGAGCTGCCATCGGTTTCATCAGATGGAGGAGCCAATACTTTAATGCGCCAATCGCCAATCTGCACAGCTTCCCCAAACGGAGTTGGATTTGATAGCGATTTTCCGGACCGAGCCGTTGAGGAATCATCGCGATTCGGATCCAAGGAGAGGAAGAATAACTCAGG
>RKRS01000107.1 GCA_007571275.1 Dehalococcoidia bacterium | reverse complement strand
CTGCTCCCGCTGCGCCGCCGCCACCTCCCGCCGCTCCACCAACCGCGCCGTCGCCAGCCGCTGAGCCAGCTGCCACCGTCCCGGCCGAGCGCAGCGCCGCCTCGCACCTCGATGAGGGCAACGCCTACTTCGGCGCTGGCAACTACGACGCAGCGGTCAACCAGTACGCCCGCGCGATCGAGCTGGACGCCAATTCAGCCGCCGCCTACTACAACCGCGCCAACGCGTTGGTCCGACTGGATCGAACCGAAGAGGCGGCGAACGACTACGAACGCGCGATCGAGCTGGCCCCGGACGACCCGGACATCTACGTCAACCGAGGCCTGCTGCGACTCTTCGGCCGCGACTTCGACACGGCGGAAGGCGATTTCCGACACGCCTTGCGTCTCCGACCAGACGACGGCGCCGCCCACACCAACCTTGGCCTCACCCTGCTCTACGAGGACCGCGCTCAGGAAGCATTGGCCTCGTTCCAGGAAGCCGTCCGACTCGAGCCCGAACAGCCCGGCGCGCATTACGGACTCGCCTCAGCTGCGGCCAAGTTGGGTCAGGCCGACAACGCCATCGCCGCCCTGCGACAGGCCACATCGCTCAACCCGCGCTACGCGGAAGCGGCCAAGACCGACGATCACTTCGACAGTCTGCGCGGCAATCCGGGCTTTGAATCGCTGGTCAACCCGGGCGGCTAGATCGACGGGCGACCGTTGGAGCGCTACTCCAATCGAATCGCCCCCGAACGACCGCCGTCCTTTTCCCGCAGCCGCACGGCGTCAATCCGCATCCCGCGGTCGACGGCCTTGGCCATGTCGTAGATCGTCAAGCCGGCCACCGAAACGGCGGTCAGCGCTTCCATCTCGACTCCCGTTTTGCCCGAGCAACGTACTTCTGCCCGGATCGCGACCGACGGCGGCTCATCGACCAGACTGAGCTCGACCAGCACCCTGTTCAGCATGAGCGGGTGACAGAGCGGAATCAGTTCATGCGTCCGCTTGGCCGCCATCACCCCGGCGACTTCGGCCGTGGTCAGCACGTCGCCCTTGTTCAACGCCGAATCGCGGATCAGCTGCAGCGTTTCGGGTTGCATCAGGACGCGACCTTCAGCCACGGCGCGGCGCTCACTGACGTCTTTATCGCCCACATCGACCATCCGCGCGCGACCCTGCGCGTCGATGTGACTGAGCGCCGCCTGCGTCTGGTGCTCTTGCTCAGCCGCCAATGTGTGACATCTCCACCCGACCCAGTCGCGGTAGATCATCGGTCATCGATGCGCGCAACTCCGAATAGCGGTCCTCGCGCACGGTCCAGATCCCGGCGATCCGCTGGTACAGCTCGTCATCCGACGCCCCGGAACGTAGCTGCGCCCGCAGGTCATGTCCGACCGAGGCAAACAGACACGTATAGAGCGAACCCTCAGCCGACAGTCGCGCCCGCGTGCAGTCGCCGCAGAACGGCTCAGTCACCGAAGTGATCACGCCAATCTCACCGCTGCCGTCACTCCAACGCCAGCGTTTGGCGACCTCTCCCCGATATGCCGCTTCGACCGGCTCCAAACCCTCGACTTGCTCCAGCCGCTGGATGATCTCGCGCGCGGGCACGACTTCGTCCAGTTTCCAGCCGTTGGTCGCGCCGACATCCATGTATTCGATAAAGCGGACGATGTGTCCCGTTCCGCGAAAGTGGCGGGCCATGTCGACGAGGCCCTCATCGTTGACGCCGCGCTTGATCACCGCGTTGATCTTGATCGGCCCCAGGCCGGCCGCGGCCGCAGCGTCTATCCCGGCAAGCACACGCTCAGGCGGAAAATCAACGCCATTCATTTCGCGACAGATTTCGGGATCGACCGAATCCAGACTCACCGTGACCCGATCGAGCCCGGCCTCTTTCAGCGCCGACGCCATCGACACGAGCCGCGAACCATTCGTGGTCAGAGCAATATCAATGTCCGGCAGCGACTCGCGCAGCATGGCGACCAGTGTCGGCAGTTCCGCTCGCACGGTCGGCTCCCCACCGGTCAGGCGGAGCTTGCGCAGACCCATCCGTCCGAAGACGCTGACGACACGGACGATCTCCTCGAAGGTCAGGATCGCGCTGCGCGGCAGGAACTCGTAACCAGGTCCGAAGATCTCTTTGGGCATGCAATACGGACAGCGAAAGTTGCAGCGGTCAGTGACCGACACTCGCAGATCGGCAAAGCGACGACCCAGACGATCGACCGGCGCGGCGGATGGTGTCACGACGACCGATCCAGGGTTGTTGACATGAACTTGAGCGCCCACGACGCATTCGCCAGCGCGCGCGCGCGATGCGAGATCGCGTTCTTCTCCGCCACGCCCAACTCAGCCATCCGCCGCCCGTCGGGGAGGGCGAAGATGGGGTCATAGCCGAAACCCAGTTCGCCGCGCTCATCCATCGCGATCGATCCTTCCACTACGCCTTCGCCCAGACGCACGTTCGTCGTGTAAGGAAAGGCCAGCGCAATCACGCAGCGAAAGCGCGCCGCGCGTTGACCGTCAGGCGCATCAGCGAGCGTGGCCAGCAACTTGGCGCGGTTGGCGGCGTCATCCGCTGCCTCTCCAGCATACCGAGCGCTGTACAGACCCGGCGCGCCGTCAAGTGCGTCGACCTCCAGCCCGGAATCGTCAGCCAGCGCCGGCAATCCACAGGCGTTCGAATATGAACGCGCCTTGCGACCGGCGTTCTCCGCGTACGTGTCGCCGTCCTCAACCACTGTGAAGTCGCCCAGTCCAACTTCGGACGGCGCGACCAGCTCCCAGTCCGAATCAACGTGCGCGTCAAACAGTTCGCGAAACTCGCGCAGCTTGCCGGGGTTGCCAGTCGCGATCAGCAGTCGATGAGCCACCAGACTGATTTATCCGACGTGCTCGCCCCGACGCGCCGCCGAGGTCAGACGCGCCCGCTCCTGGAAGGCCGCCTGAGCCGCTGCAATGTTCTCAGGCTTGCCGCCCCAGACCGACAGCGGCGTCGCCTGCAATCCACGACCGTAGGAGAAGCTCAGTTCCCACGGCGCAGCGGAAGAGCCAGCCGCAGCCTGGTTGATCGCGTTGAGATTGACGGTCGCCTCCTCATCTGACTGACCGCCGGAGAGGAACACGCAGCCGGGCACTGAGGCGGGCACGGCGTTGGCGAAGACCCGCAGCGTCTCCGCGGCGACTTCGTCGGCCGACGCGCGTTGCTCGGCGCTTTTGCCCGAGAGCACCATATTCGGCTTGAGTAGCGTGCCGGCCAGATCCACGTGCTGCACGGCGAGCGCGGCGAAGGTCGCGCGCAGCGCCGCCTCGGTCGCGGCGGCGCAGGCGGCGATATCGTGGTCGCCGTCCATCAACACCTCAGGCTCCACGATTGGCACCAACCCCGCCTCCTGTGACAGCGCGGCGAAGCGCGCCAGCGCATGCGCATTGACATCGAGACAGTACGCGGTCGGGCGATCCTCAGCGATATCGATCACGGCGCGCCACTTGGTAAAGCGCGCGCCCTGCTCCCGGTAAACCTTAAGTCGCTCGCGCAGCCCGTCCAGACCCTCGGTCACCTTCTCATTCGGCGAGCCAGCGAGATCCTTGGCGCCTTTATCAACCTTGACTCCCGGAATTACACCGTTCGAAGTCAATACCTCGACCAGCGAACGCCCGTCCGAGGCGTCCTGGGCGAGCGTTTCTTCAAACAGGATTACACCCGAGATCCAGTCGCCGATGCCCTCCGAGGTGAACAGCAATTGTCGCCAGTCGCGGCGATTCGTTTCGGTTGATTCGAGACCAATCGTGTCGAAGCGCCGTTTGATCGTCGGGCTCGACTCGTCGGCGGCGAGAATGCCGCGCCCCGGCGCGACCAATGCGCGGGCGGTTTCATGCAGTTCGTTCGTCATCTGGTATCGCCTCTCGGGATCTCGATCCTGGTAGGTCTGACTGCCCTGCCAGGAGTCACTCGGCCAGTTTCGCGACGACGCGCTCAACCACGTCGGCGTTGCCAACAATCAATGGCGTGCGTTGGTGCAACAGCTCGGGCTGGACATCAAGGATGCGCTCCGTGCCCGTGCTGCCGGCCCCGCCCGCCTGCTCGGCTACATAACACAGCGGGTTCGCCTCATAGCCGAGTCGCAGTTTACCGGCCGGCGACTTGACATCGCCCGGGTAGAGGAAGATACCGCCCTTGAGTAAGTCACGGTGGAAGTCCGCGACCAGCGAGCCGACATAGCGCAGGCCGTAATCGGCGCGCAGTTCGGCGACGGCGGCCTGCATCTCGGGATGCCAGTTGCCCTGGTTGCCCTCGTTGACTGAGTACGCCGCGCACTTCGGCGGAATCTGAATCCGCTCGTGGCTGTGCAGAAACTCGCCGGATGCGGGATCGAGGGTGAAGCCGTCAACCCGACCCGTCGTGGCCGCCACCAGTACCGTCGACGAACCATAGACCACATAGACGGCGCCACATTGTTCACGTCCTGGTCGGAGCAGGGTGGCGTCGGAGACCGGCGCGTCATCCGCGCGGCGATAGATCGCGAAGATCGAACCAATGGTCACCGCGACATCGATATTTGACGACCCGTCCACCGGGTCAAACATCACCAGGTAGGGGTGATCGACCGAGTCTGAGACGAAGACGGCTTCCTCAAGCTCTTCGCAAGCCAGAGCGGCGACCACGCCGCAATCGCGCAGTGAGGAAACGAACGCATCCGTCCCGGCTGCGTCCAGTACCTGGACAATCTCGCCCTGCACGTTCATCTCGCCGGTATCGCCCAGCACGCCAGCCAACGCCGCGCGACGGGTCAGGCCGTCCACCCGTTTGGCGCCCTCGGCGATCGCGCCGACGACCGTCAGAAAACCGTCGGCGACCAACTCCGCCGGCGCCGTCTCGGCAATCACGTCTGCCAGGGTCTTGAGTGAGTCGCCAGCGTCTGCCATCGAATGTCCGCTCGTGCTGCACCGCGAACCGCGGTGATACCGTTGGGCGGATCGTCGCAGCCTGAAACCGCCTGATCAAGTGGCGTACGATGAATGGAACAGGAAGCAGGACGGGCATCCACATCGCTACCGTCATTGAGCGACGTGGTATTGCCGCAGGACGACGACGGGGAGACGAGCGGGGGAAGGTCAATGTCGACAGCTGTCGGTTTCCAGGGGCCGATCGGCGACTACCGAAGCGCCGTTGACTGGCTCATGTCATTCGCCGACTTCGAGCGCGGCTCCGGGCCGCGCCGCGCCAAACCCGACTTCGCCCTCGACCGCATCCGCTCGCTGCTCAGGCGGCTTGGCGATCCGCAGCACGGTCGCGTCACGATTCACATCGCTGGCAGCAAAGGCAAAGGATCGACCGCGGCCATCATCGAGTCGATCCTGCGCGCAGCCGGATTCCGGACCGGATTGTTCACGAGTCCGCATCTGCACGAGTTCACCGAGCGAATCCGCATCCTCAGCGCGCCACTGCCCGAGGAGGAGTTTGCCCGCCTCTGCGAACAGATTCGCCACGTGATCGAGGCCGACCAGGCCGAGGACGATGGTCACATCAGCACCTTCGAAATCCTCACGGCGCTGAGCTTCCACACCTTCCATGCGCACGATGTGGACGTACAAATCGTCGAGGTCGGGCTGGGCGGACGGTTGGACTGCACCAACGTGTTTGCCCGCACCGACGCCGCCGTGATCGCGTCGCTCTCGCATGAGCACACCGACATCCTCGGCGACCAGATCACCCAGATCGCCTCCGAGAAAGCCGGGATCATCAGTGCGGCGTGTCGCAGCGCCATCCTCGCGCCGCAGCGCTACCGCGAGGCCGCCGATGTGGTACGCAATGCCGCCGATGACGTGCCCGTGCCATTGATCGATGTCGGCGACAGCTATCTGACGGAATTGACAGGTGTTGAGCCTTGGGGGCAGTGGTTCCGAGTCACCCGCCGCAACCCACGACCTGGCGAACAACCGCGAGCCATGCATCTCCTGCCACTGCTCGGGCGGCATCAGGTCGACAATGCGCTCACCGCAATCGCGACGATCGACGTGCTCAACGCCTCGGGCGTCGTCTCCGTCCCGTCCGAGGCATTACACCGTGGCCTCGCCACTGTCCGCTGGCCTGCTCGGCTGGAATCGTTCGACCTGCCGCAAGCGCTCGCCGCCAATGAACCGGGCGGCACGCCGACCGTGGTGATCGACGGCGCGCATAACGCTGAATCGGTGCAGCGCGCGCTCGACGCCTGTCGCGATTACTTCCCGCACGAGCAACTTCATGTCGTCTTCGGCGTGCTCGGCGACAAAGCGCTACGGGACATGGCCAATATCATCCAGACCCGCAGCGCACACGTCTACGCGACAACATCCAACCACCCCCGCGCTCGCCCTCCGCAGCAGGTCGCCGACGCCTTCACCGACCCTGACTGGAACGGCAGGGTCGCCATCCACCCTGACTCGCGCAGCGCGTTGAGCGCGGCCGGTCAGCAGGCCCGCGCTGACGACTTGATCCTGGTCCTCGGCTCCCTCTCCCTCGCCGCCGACGCGCGACGCTTCTTGAGCGCCCCGTCAGAGACACACATCGTCCGTCGAGCTGAGGACCCCACCCTATGACTGAGTCAGAGACCGCTCCAGACCGATCCAAACGACCCCGCGTGGTCGTGACCGGCATGGGGGCTGTCTCACCCTATGGACCCGGCGTGGAGCTGATGTGGAACCAGCTGCTCGCCGGAGAGAGCGCGATCAAGCCGATCGAAAATTTCGACATCTCCGGCTTCAGCTGCACGATCGGCGGAGAGATTCGCGGTTTCGACGCCCGTGACTTTATTGACCGCAAGTCGGCCCGACGCATGGCGCGGTTCACCCAATTCGCAGTGGCCGCGGCTCGTGAGGCGGTTGAGGACGCGCAACTCGACCTCGATTCCCTCGACCGCAGTCGGATTGGCGTCGTGCTCGGCAACGGGGCCGGCGGCTACCCGGAGATTCAGGCGACGGCGAGCACACTGTTCGAGCGCGGCGGGATGCGGCTCGATCCGCTCTTCCTACCCAAAGTGCTGCCCAACATGGCGGCCGCCAACATCGCCATGCAGTTCGGACTGCTTGGCTATAACACCACAGTCGTCACGGCTTGCGCGGCCGGTACCCAGGCGTTGGGCGACGCAGCCAACGTGATTCGCAACGGTCTCGCCGACATCGTCATCTCCGGCGGTACCGAAGCCGGTTTCTGTCAGCTCGGTCTGGGCGGATTCGCCGTAATGCGCGCGCTCAGCTCGCGCAATGACGACCCCACCGGCGCATCCCGCCCCTTCGACGCAGAGCGGGACGGCTTCGTGCCAGGCGAGGGCGCCGGCGTGATCGTGCTCGAATCCGAGGACTCCGCTCGCCGGCGTGGGGCCGACTACCAGGTCGAACTGGCCGGCTTCGGTTCCTCCGCCGACGCTCATCATCTGGTCATGCCTGACGCCGACGGCGCCGGGCCAATCCGCGCGATCAACTGGGCCATGGCAGACGCGGATATCCAACCTGAAGAGATCGATTACGTCAACGCTCACGGCACCTCAACACCACTGAACGACGCCTCCGAGACGCGAGCGCTCAAGATCGCGCTCGGCGAGGCGGCGCGCAACATCCCGATCTCATCAACCAAATCGATGATCGGTCACATCTTTGGCGGCGCCGGCGGGCTCGAATCGATCGCCGCGATCAAGTCGATCACGGACGGCAAGATCCATCCCACGATCAACTACACCACGCCCGATCCGGACTGCGACCTGGACTATGCGCCCAACCAGGCGCGCGACGCTGAAGTCAATGGAGTACTGAAGAACTCATTCGGCTTCGGTGGCCAGAACGCCTGTCTCGTCTTCCGTCGCATCGATTAGCGACACCCACCCTACTCCTGCTTCAGCATCATCGTCACAGGGATCAACCATGCGCATGACTCATATCTTGATGGCCGCTGTCACGCTCTGCATCGCACTCGTGAGCGGTATGACAATCTGGGCTGTCCAAGCGGACAACGACGACCGCGCCGAGGACGCAGCGGATGTCCGCATCAGTGTCAGGAAGCTATCCGACGGACGCGTCGAAGTCGCTCTGCAACAACGCGAGGTTGATGGCTGGGGCGCCCGTCAACTGCCCACCGCGCGTTTCTTGCCCGCTGACGCACCGGCGGGGGCCTGGCGCAACTCATCCTCCCTCACCGTTTCGACGCGGACAGAACCCTCCGCGTCCTGCCCGACCGAACCGCAGACACTGCGCTACGGATTCTTCGCCTTCTTCGAGCCCGTCAGCTACCGCGTCGATCCCGACCCTGCCTCACCAAGCTTGAACGGGCATCGCGGCTATGAAGCCGAACTCCTGACCGCCCTCGAAGCCATGCGCGGGACCAATCTCCGCTTCCAGCGCATCCCGATCGACGTATGGCCAGATATCTGGCTGACCCCGGTCAACGACGCCATTGATCTGGTCGGC
>RKRS01000238.1 GCA_007571275.1 Dehalococcoidia bacterium | reverse complement strand
GCGGTGGCGAAGCGCGGATCGTCTTCGATCTGTAGCTGAAACTCGGGCAGGTACGCCTCGCCGTCGGCGGGATGCCGCTCGTGGTGATCCCACATATGGTCGGCCAGCGCCGCCTCTCCGAGCGTGTCCCGGAGTCGACGCCACTCCTCATCGGTCGTGATCGTCAGGTGCAGCCAACCGTCGGTCGCGCGATAGGCGCGTTGCAGCGCGTCAAACTCTGCCATCTCACCACTCGCTTTGTTCACAATCCCCGTTGCCAACATAGGCTCAGGCTAGCGGTTAACCTTGCTCCGAATCGTTCTCAACGAGAGGAATCAACCATGCATGCAGTCGCCACCCGAAACGGTCAGCTGCGAATCGTTGATATCGACCAGCCCGAACCAGTCGAAGGCGAAGCGCTGGTGAAAGTGCTCGCCTGCGGCATTTGCGGCTCAGACCTGCACTTCGTCAAGTTCGGCGAGGACATCGTCCGAGCATCGATGGATTCTGGCAACGGACGGTTTGCGCCCGATCTCAGCCGCGACATCATCATGGGCCACGAGTTCTGCGTGGAAGTCGTCGGCTACGGACCGAATACCAGCGGTCCGGTCGGGATCGGCGACCGCGTCACGTCGGTGCCGAGTCGCGGCGCCTATAGCAACACCTTCCCCGGCGGCTACAGCGAGTACATGGTGCTCGACGCCTCGATGCTGCTGCCCGTGGCGGACAGCGTCCCGACCGAGCATGCGGCCACGACCGAACCGATGGCGGTCGGTATGCACGCTGTGCGCGCGGGACAGCTGTCCGGGGGTGAGCCGACTGTGGTCTACGGATGCGGGCCGGTCGGTCTGGCGACCATCGCCAGCCTGCGCAATGAGGGCGCAGGGACGATCATCGCTTCAGATTTTTCTCCGCGCCGACGCGAGTTGGCCGGGATCATGGGCGCCGACGTCGTGGTCGACCCGCGCGAAACATCGCCCATCGCTGCGCTCGAGCGGCGCGGCTACCAGGCCGGCGGCGAGGTCGTCATGTTCGACGCGATCGGCGTGCAGGGGACGATCGCGCTGCTGATGCGCGAAGCGCCCTCGCGCGGGGCGCGACTGGTGATCGTTGGCGTCTGCATGCAAGATGACACGATCGTGCCGATGAGCGGGATCGAGAAGGAGTTGCAGCTGAAGTTTGTGCTCGGCTACACGCCGGACGAGTACGCCGAGACGTTGGACGCCATTACGAGCGGCGATATCAACTCCGATCCGATCATCACCGGACGAGTCGGCCTCGACGGAGTCGCGGACGCCTTCGAGACCCTGGGCGACCCGGAGGAGCACTGCAAGATCATGGTCACCCCGCACGAGGACAACAGCCTGTAGCGAACGCTGTAGCCTGCGCCTGATTGAGGTCATTGAGATCGACTGCGTGAATGGATTGAGCAGAGCATGACGTACGACATCGTGATTCGTGGCGGGACCATTGTGGATGGTTCAGGAGCGCCCCGATACCAGGCTGATATTGCCATTGAGGGTGACCGCATCGCCTCAATTGGGCGGATTGCGGAGCGAGGCAAAGAAGAGGTCGACGCTCGCGGCTTGATCGTGTCGCCCGGCTTCATCGACGGCCACACCCACTTCGACGCCCAGATTTCGTGGGACCCGTACGGTACATCCAGCTGTTACCACGGCGTCACCTCGGTGATCATGGGCAATTGCGGCTTCACCCTCGCGCCCTGCCATCCTGACGACCAGGACATCCTGATGCGCACGCTGGAGGCGGTCGAAGACATTCCCGCCGAGGCGCAGCGGGCCGGCGTTGACTGGACCTGGCAGACCTTCCCGGAGTTCATGCAGTTCTTGCATGACAAGCCGAAAGGCCTGAACTACGGCGGCTACGTCGGACACACGGCGCTGCGCACCTACGTGATGCGCGAGCGCGCGTTTACCGATCCTGCCTCGGACGACGAGATCGCCGAGATGGCCGAGATCCTCAAAGAGGGCGTGCAGGCTGGCGGTATGGGTTTCTCGACCACACGCTCGCCGGCGCACAAGACGCGTGAAGGCGCGCCGGTGCCATCGCGCCTGGCTACCTGGAACGAGGTACGCCAGCTGGTACTGGCGATGGGCGCGATCAACCGCGGCGTGGTCGAAATCAGCGGCGAGCCGACAATGGGCCAGGACCCGAATGATCCCAACCACTACGAACGTCGATTCCGTGATCTGGCGATCGATTCTGGTCGGCCGATGTTCTTCCCGGCGCTGCACAGCCGCCGCGCCGCGCCCGACAGCTGGCGTCGGCTGTTCGACCACGCGCAGCAGGCCGCCGACCAGGGCGGTCGCATGTTCGGCCAGGCGCACTCACGCGAGCTGGCGACGAACTGGTCGTGGCGCACGGAGATGCCGTTCGACCGACTCTCGATGTGGCGCGACATCCGCAAGCAGCCGCTCGACGAGCAGATGAAGCTGCTCAGCGATCCTGAGATCGTGGCGCAGCTGGTGCACATTGCCAACACGGAGGAAGAGGACTTCTCCAAGGTGATGCCCGCACAGGCGCGGAAGCCATCCGACTGGGATTGGGTCTTCATCCTCGATCACGTTGACGGGACGCCGAACCGCCGCCTGGGCGAGGTCGCTCGGGAGCGCGAGGAAGACCCGATCAAGACGATGATCGACGTCGGCGTCGAGCAGGAGCTTGACACGCTCTACATGGTGCCGCTGGCGAATGAGTACCAGGAAACCGTGCTCGAGATCATGCGTGAACCTCGTTCGCTCGTGACGTTCTCCGATGGCGGCGCACACGTTTCGCAGATCATGGACTCGTCCTTGCAGACCCATGTGCTCGCGCACTGGGTGCGACGCGCCGGCGAGCTGAGCATCGAGCAGGCCGTGAAGATGCTGACCTGGGACATGGCGACGGCCTGGGAGCTCCCCGACCGCGGATTGCTGCGGCGTGGCTATAAGGCTGACATGATCCTGTTCGATCTCGATACAGTCGGACCCGAGCGTCCGACTGTTGAACACGACCTGCCTGCCGGTCAGCGCAGACTGGTGCAGAAGGCCAGGGGTTACCACATGTCGATCGTCAGTGGCGGCATCACGATGCGCGATGGCGAGCCGACCGGCGTGACCTCAGGTCAGGTGCTGACTTCGGCCTGAGCACGGCTGCTCCCCGGCCGGGACTTGTGTGTATGCCGACGCCCAAATGACGATCTACGCGCAAGCTTCGCCAGCGGGGGAGGCAGCCTGATGCATGTCCCCAGGTTTGGCATCAACCGACAGCACGCCGACTCACCGGCGGCGTTCGCTGCAGATGTCGCGCGGATTGAGTCGCTGGGCTGGGACTGCGCCTGGTTGCCCGACTCGCAGCTGCGGCGACGCGACACCTACGTGCTGCTCGCCGCCGCAGCGCAATCGACGTCGTCGATTCAGCTCGGCACGCTATTGGTTAATCCGATCACTCGACACCCTTCCGTCACGGCCTCGTCCATCGCAACGATTGATGAGCTCGCGCCCGGCCGTGTTGCGCTCGGGTTCGGCGCTGGCGATACCGCCGTTCGCCTCAGTGGACTGCGTCCGGCGCGGGTCGCCGAGATGGAGGACGCGATCGTTCTGATGCGCGCCCTGCTGGCTGGCGAACAGATCGAAGTGGGCGCCGAGCGTCCCGCCTATCTGCCGTTTCATCGACCTGTGCCGGTCTGGCTGACCGCGGGCGGACCGCGCACGCTGGAGATGGGCGGGCGCGTCGCCGATGGCGTCTTCATGCGCGTTGGTACCCATCAGGCGACGATTGCCAGCACGGTGGAGAGCATCCGTCAGGGAGCGGATCAGGCCGGACGTGATCCGCTCTCGGTCCCGCTCGGGATCATCTTCCATACAGTGCTGGTCGATGATCCCGACGATGCGTTGAGCATGGGCAAAGCGATGGCCGCTGGGTACTACGAGTACTCGCCGATGCTGTTCGACCCCCCTGGCCTGAGCTGGGACGGACCCAATCCTGAGACGTTGAAGCGTGAGCGAAACGTCTGGCCAGACTTTCACCACGACGCAGATCTGCGCAAGGCCGGTCGCGCTGTCGATTTCCTCAGCGAAGCGCACGCCGATGCGTTCTGTCTGAGAGGGACGGCTGAGCAAGTGGTCGAGCAGCTGGTGTCCGTGCTTTCGAACGCCGCGAGTGACGGGATCGAGTTCGAACACGTTGTGCTGCATCCGATTCCCAATCCGCCGTCGCCAGACGAGGCGGACGATGGCTATACCGTGCGCGTCGCTCGTGAGATTCTGCCCGCAGTGCGGGAGCAGTTCGCCCTGCTCAGCTAACCCTCGATCCACAATGGATATGTTCTACTTCACGGGAGTTTGACATGACTGACCTCAGCAATGTGAAAGCGCTCGCCTGGGATATCGGCGGCACCGTCTTCGACTGGCATCACACGATTCGCGACGAAGTCTCGGCCATCGCCGAAGCGCAGGGCGTCGAACTCGACGCAGCGAAGTTCACCAACATGTGGCGCTTCACGATGTTCAGGCGTCTACAACTGGTGCGGCGCGGCGATTTGCCATGGCTCAATGCCGACCAGCTGCATCGGCGAGTGCTCGATGAGGTCATGGACGCGCATCCTCAGCTCCAGCTGGACATGAACGAGCGCGACCAGCTGAATCAGGTCTGGCATCGAATGAACGCCTGGCCCGACGCGCCAGCGGCTCTGGAAGCCCTGCGCTCGCGTTACCGGGTGACTGTACTGACGGTGATGTCATGGGCGATCGCGGTGGATTGCAGCAAGCACAACGGGATCAGCTGGGACGGCATTCTCTCGTGCGAGTTCCTGGGTCACTACAAACCCGAGCCTGAGGCCTATCAGGCCAGCGCCAGATTGCTGGGACTGGATATCTCGGAAGTGATGATGTGCGCTGCGCACAAGGGCGATCTGCAGGCCGCCGCCCGCGCCGGGATGCCGACCGCCTACGTGCCCGTCGTCGGCGAGCGCGGCGAGGGCAACGACCCTGACATGTCGCCCGATCCGAGCTTCACCGTCAACGCGACCGATTATCCAGACCTGGCCCGCCAGCTGCTGGCCTAAAGTCGAAACAGCGCCCCTCTGGCCAGGCCTGCTATTCGGAGCGATTACTCGTTCATCACTTCTCCAATAGCGGCAACCCCTCAACGTAGTACTAGGCCAGGCCGCCGCCGTCGACCACGAACTCTGAGCCGGTGCTGAAGCTGGACTCGTCCGATGCCAGGTACAGGGCAAGATAGGCAACCTCTGAGGGGTCAGCGGCGCGACGCAGTGGCGTATTGCGGAGGAAGCGGTCGCTATCCGCCTCGAAGCCGGGTACCTGGTGGAGCATCATCGTGTCAATCGGCCCCGGGTGAATGCTGTTGACCCGGATGTTGTAGCGCCCCCACTCGCGCGCGGCGACCTTGGTCATGCCGCGCACCGCGAACTTGCTCGCGGTGTAGGCGATGGATCCTGGTCCGCCGCGGAAGCCTGCTGTCGAGGAGATATTCACGACTGACCCCGATTGCTGCGCGATCATCTGTGGACCGACCGCTTTCATCCCCAGCCAGACCCCGATCTGGTTGATGTCGATTACCTGGCGGTATACCTCTTCGGTCATTTCGACGATCGGCGCGTTGCGGTAGATGCCTGCGTTGTTGACCAGCACGTCCAGCTTGCCGTGTTGCTCGACGATCTCGGCGACGAGCGCGTGCCAGGCTTCCTCGTTGGAGACGTCCAGGTGGTGATAACTGGCAGCTTCGCCGATCCTGGCGGCGGTCTCTGCGCCTTCGCGATCGAGCACATCGGCGATCACCACCTGAGCGCCCTCGGCGGCGAACAACTCTGCCTCAGCCGCTCCCTGTCCTCGCGCGCCGCCGCTGATGAGCGCGACTTTGTCCTTGAGTCGGTCGACCATGATGCTGCTCCTCCTGCTCTGCCGGTTGATCTCGTCAGCGTGGGCAGTCTAAAGACACATGGGTGCGTATCCTACGCAGACGCGAAGTAGTCATTGCAGGTGAAGGACTTGATCATGTCAGGACGCATCGACGGTAAGGTAGCGGTGATCACGGGCGGCGCGAGCGGAATCGGCGAAGGCGCAGTGCAGCTGTTCGCCGCAGAGGGTGGGCGCGTGGTTGTCGCCGATATCCAGGATGAGCGCGGCCACGCGCTGGTCGAATCGATCGGCGGAGATACGAGCTACGTGCATGCCGATGTCTCGTCGGAGGCCGACGTGCAGGGCGCGGTGGCGCATGCGGTGGATCGCTACGGTCGGATCGACGCGATTTTCAACAACGCTGGTTACGCCGGCGCGTTGGGCGGCATCACCGAAGTGACAGAGGCTGAGTACGAACAGACGATGGGCGGCCTGCTCAAGGGCGTCTTCTTCGGGATCAAACATGCCGCGCTGGCCATGCAGGCCCAGGGCGACGGTGGCGCGATTGTCAGTACGGCGTCGGTTGCTGGCGTCAACGCCGGGAACGGACCAGTGGTGTACAGCATCGCCAAGGGGGCGGTGATGCACCTCACCAAGGTGGCCGCGTACGAGCTGGGCGAGCACGGCATCCGTGTCAACTGCATCTGTCCGGGCGGGATCGCGACGCCAATTTTCGGTAAATCGATGGGACTCTCGGCGGAAGATGCGGACAAGACGGTTGAGATTATGGCACAGGTGATGGGCCAGTTTCAGCCGATCGCGCGCTCGGGACAGCCGTCCGACATCGCCCACGCGGCGCTCTGGCTCTCCAGCGACGACTCCAGCTTCGTCACCGGGCAGGCGCTGATCGTGGATGGCGGTCTCACGCTGGGTCGCCCGCGCCAGGACGATTTTGGCGAGGGAATTCGCCAACTGTTCGAAGCGGTCGGCGTCGAGATGCCGCAGCAATGACCCTGGCGCCCAGCGCGAGCGTCGCGCCGCCGAGCGCTTGCCGATGACGCTCTTTGGCCGTCCCGTCTTCTACGGCTGGATCGTCGTCACGGCGGCGTTTACGGCGCAGTTCGTCACGGTCGGCGTGCAGACATCCGTGGTCGCCGTCTTTGCTCCCGAGTTCATTGAGGAATTTGGCTGGACCCGGACCCAGTTTTTCGCGGCCGACTCCATTGGCCAGGCATTACTCATGGCGATTGGCTTCGCCCTGGGTCCGCGCATCGACCGCTTCGGCGCGCGGCCAATCATGCTGGTCGCCGCCGCTTTCTGTATCCCGTCGCTCTTCCTGATGAGCCAGGTGAACGAGTACTGGCACTACGTCATCGTGCGCGGCATGTTTCTCGTGCCAGCGGCCTCGGTGGCTGGTTTTCTCGTGGTATCGATTTCGGTCTCCAAGTGGTTCGTCGCCAAACGCGGGCAGGCGCTCGGCTGGACCTCAATGGGTGTGTCAATGGCCGGATTCTTCTGGCCCAGTTTCACCGCTGCGGTGCTGATCGAGCCGTTAGGTTGGCGCACGGCGTGGATGGTGCTCAGCGCCTGCCTGGCCGCGATCCTGATCCCGTCCGCATTGCTCATGCGACGCCGTCCTGAGGACTATGGGATGTTGCCGGATGGCGGCCCAACCCAGCTCACGTCTGAGCAGATTCGTGAGGCGGAGCGTGATGAGCAGACATCGCTCACCCGCAGTGAAGCAGTGCGAACGAAGTGTTTCTATCTCATCGTCCTGATTTTCGGCATCTCGGTCGTGGGGATTTTCGCCATTCTGCTCAACGGCGTCCTCTACCTGCGCGAGCACGGTCTGAGTTCGGTGGAGGCGCCGCTCGCGGTTGCGGCGTTCTCGCTGTTGTCGATGTTGACCAAGCCACCCTGGGGTTGGGCGTTGGATAAATTCGACACCCGCGTCGTTGGATTTCTCTCCTTTGTCGTGGGGGCGGCCGGGTTCGTGCTGGTCATTCAGGCAGCGCCAACGGGCGAGCTGTGGCTGATCGCTGGCGCCCTGGCGATCATGGGGCTGGGAATCGGCGGGAACATCCCGATTCAGGACATGTTCTGGGCTGAGTACTTTGGCCGACGCTACCTGGGCTCGGTGCGCAGTATCGGCTTTCCGGTGGCGATGGGGATCAACGCCATCACGCCCCTGGCCGTGGCGTTGTCGTATGACCTGATCGGCACATACGACGTCGCCTTCTACAGCTGCGCGGCGCTGTGGGCGCTCTCGGCGTTCCTCTGCCTGATGCTGCGATTACCGGCCAAGCGCCGCACTCCGCTGGAGGCGCTGGTTCGACGCGTCGCCGCTCTCATCACGCCGCGCACTCATCCTGCTGTGCGCGCGGCCTCGCAAAAGCGCGCCTAGTTACTGGCGGCGAACACGACTTAGCCCACTACGAACGAGTGGGCCGAGTCGTTGAATCGTGAGCTAGGCGTGGGGCGGCTAGCGGCCTGGTAGTCCGATCTCGATCTCGGTGCTTCGCAACCAGCGGTTGTGGTCTGGACCGTCAGCGGGGAAGAATCGGGCTCGCGGGAAGATGTCCTCATAGCCCTCAACCTGGAAGCCGAACTCGGTTCGTCCGTCCGCTTCGACATA
>RKRS01000140.1 GCA_007571275.1 Dehalococcoidia bacterium | reverse complement strand
CGCCCGAATATTCTGTTTTTCAGATTGCCTAACGCTTGGCGTGCTATGGTGTTAGCATAACGTTCCTCGATGACGACGCCGCCAAGAACGAATAATGGATATTCAGGGTTGATCTTTTGTAGATTGTGATCGCCAGATTCATCCAGGTAAAGTATTGGCGCAAGCGTTGCCCTTCTGTTGTCAGTTAACCGACATAAGTATGTGAGCAATCATACTGGACTGGTTAAAGCATAGTAAGGCTGCGAGCTACGAACTGTGGATAACTTCTTGTCCGAGCAGGATGCGGCGGCCCTGTTCGTAGGCGTCGAGCGCCCTTGCCTGTAGTCCCTCGATGCCTGCGCTGCCGATTGGGTGATCGACCAGGGCGTATTGGAAATCGGGCAGGCCGAGCGTCTTGGCGATCATGCGGCCGGTTGGGTCGAAGGGATGGGTGCAGAGCACCAGGCCGGGCTTGCCGTACTGCTCGAAGGAGATGCCGTCGTGCACACTGCACGTTGAGCAGGAGCCTCAATCACCGACCGCCGTGATCAGGAAGTCGACGTCATTCGCAATGCGCTCCAGCACTTGCGGCTCGGCGATGCGGCTGGCGTTGCGCTTGCCTGAGTCAATCACTACCTGGCAGTCCGCCTGACGCTCGAATATCTCCGCCGTGTAGCGCAGCAGCTTGTCGGCGTTGACCTTACCGTTCGAAAACAGTCCGATGCGTAGGCCGTCCAGCGAGGCCAGACGGGGCGCGGCGATATAGCCGGTCGGCGTGGGCTCTCCGGTCGGGTCAAAGAGTTCTAGCGCCATGCTCTGCTCCGTCTCAGCTGGTGGCTGTTGGCAATCGTTCTGCGCGCGCCTAACAATCGAGGCAAACGCCGATGGCCTGGGTCTGGTACAACGAGTTTCGGCCTCGACACCAGGAGGGCAGGAATGCAGAGTGACCGCCGGCCTCGCCGCCGGCGACGACGATCAGGATGTCCTCAGGACTGCGTCCGCGGTGGAACGCGCCGTTACCACGCTCGCCTTCGGCCAGTCCGTCCTGCGGCCGACCGGCGGGCCACTTGCCCTTGCTCAGCATCTCCTCGGGATCGCGGTTGGCCTGTTCGAACAGATACGCCTGGACGTCCTGTTTGGACATCCCGCCCGAAGCGGCGATCTGCGCGTGTTCGGGAGACATCACGACCAGCGACTGACCATCAGTCAGCGCGCCCAACGAGGCCATGGCGTCGGCGAAGGTGTCGAGCAGCCGTTCGGGCTCGCTGGTGTAGTGGTTCTCAACGTTGTAGAAGCCTGAAGCGGCGAACACCGTGGCTGTGCTGACCTCAGGTGGGAATCCGAGCGATTCGTGTAGCGGCTCCCAGGGGCTGTTGAGGATGTTCTCGGCGATGCAGCAGCCGTACTTGCCCGGCCAACCCGTGGTCGAGCGGTCCGAAATGCCCGGGATCATCTGAAAGATGTTCATGATGATCAGGCGCATCGCGCGGCCAATCGTGGCGTTGGCGCGATTGCCTGGTCCGAACACGTTGACGCTTGCGTTCATACCGATTTCGTCGCGGATGTCGCCCGAGACGATCACGACCGGGGCAGATCCGCCGGTGCTGGCGGTCGAGCCGTGGAAGTTGTAGGCGTCCTCGTTCAGACCCTCGAGCGCCGCTAATACGGTCGGAAAGTATTGGGGCAGGCAACCGGCCATGACCGCATTGACGGCGGCTGACTGCACGCTGCATTCACGGCCGGTGGCGGGATGTCGGGCGACGATCTCTTCGGACGGTCGGCCAGCAGCGGCGAGAAATCGCTCAACCCGCTCTCGCGCAGGCGGGACGACTGGCAGGCCGTCGGTCCAGCCCTGTTCGTAGCACCAGTCGATCGCGGACAGTTCGTCGGAGAGCATGTGGGTCTTGGTTTGGGTGGTCATGCAGTGAGTCTAGAGCGTTGGGTTGGTGGCCAACACGGGATGGTAGAGGCCCCTCCGCCCCTACGGGGCGCCTCTCCCCAGAGGGGAAGGTTTGAAGTTTCACGCTTCCCCCTGTGGAGTAAGTCGTCACCTAGTGAGGGAAGGGGGCTCCGCCGTCCGGGCCTGCGAGGCAGCTCCTCCAGAGGAGGGTGCTAGGCGTTTGTTCGTCTGTGCGAACTGACCGCCTAAACTGACACAGGCGACGCGTCTGCAGCGGCTTGGGACGCGCGACACGCTTCGTAGGGGTGGTGATGGCGCAGCGGAACGGGGCAACCCCGCGCTCTTCACGAGTTGGCGGAGCGCCTCCGGCGGATGATGATCGACCGCTGGTCAGCGGGCCGTCGCTTGGCCCCATTCCGTATTACTGGGTTGCGGCGATTGTCGTCTGTTTCGGCACCTTCTGGGGTGTGATCGATAACTCGATCACCAACATCGCCATCCCTACGTTGATGAACGAGTTCGAGCGCCCCTTCGACGACGTGATCTGGGTGCCGCTCTCCTTCATCGTGGTCAGCACCGGACTGTCGCTGACGATGGGGCGGTTGGGCGATCTCTACGGTCGCAAAATGTTGTACGTGATCGGCTTTGCGCTGCTGACGATCGCGACCCTGCTCTCGGCGGTCTCAGGATCGCTGGAGGAGCTGGTCAGCACCCGGGTGCTGCAAGCGATCGGGTCATCGATGACCATGGCGAACGGGGCGGCGATCATTACGGCCGCCTTCCCGCCGTCGAAGCGCGGCACCGGTCTGGGGTTGATCGTTTCGACCGTCGGCGCTGGCGCCGCCTGCGGGCCGATTATGGGTGGAGTCCTGATCGACATCTTCGACTGGCGCGCGATTTTCTGGACGCGCGTGCCATTCGGTCTGATCGGCGCGTTCCTCGCCTGGCGATTACTGGTCGACGCCGCGCCGGAGCATCGCCCGAAAGGCCTGGATATTCCCGGCGCGATCCTGCTGTTCGGGACATTGGGGTTCCTCACCTTTGGGATCAACCGAATTCGTGACCTGGGACTTAACTCGCCGTTCGTCATGGTGTCGCTGATCGGCGGCGCGATCTTCATGCTGGCGTTCATCATCATCGAGCGGCGCTCCGCCTCGCCGGTGGTGGATCTGGAGTTGTTCAAGGGGCGCGGCTTCAGCTTCGGGATCATGGCCGCGATCCTGCAGTTCTTCGGGATGAGTTTTGCCTTGTATCTCTCCCCGACGATGCTGCAGGACGGGCGTGGGTTTAGTCCGACGGATACCGCGCTGATGATGGTGACGATGCCCATGATGATGTTGTTATGGTCGCCGATCTCGGGCCGCTTATCAGACCGTTTCGGCTCGCGTCCGTTGACCACGGCCGGGATCGTGATGGTCCTGGTCTCATTGGCGCTGTTGTCTCGTGTGAATGCTGATACGACGCCGGTTGATTTCGCCATGCGGATGCTGCTGCTCGGGCTGGGTTCGGCGACGTTTAGCTCGCCCAATACCGCGGTGATCATGTCGGCGGTGCCGCCCCAGCGGCTGGGCACGGCGTCCGCTTCACAGACCACGGCGCGGACGATTGGCAACGCCTTCGGCGCATCGGTCGGCGTGGCAATCATGACATCGGTCGCGGCTGGCTTCGCTATCCAGCAGGGAGTGCCGGCGGAGACCGGTGGAGCCGTGATTGAGGGCTATCGCTCGGCGCTGCTCGTTGCGGCAGTTGTTGGCCTGCCTGCGATTCTGTTCTCATTGGTCGGCGGACAGCGCGGCGTGCGGCGTGTAGCCGGGCAAGCGGCAGCGTCGGTGCGGGTCGTACGTGAGGCGATCGAGGTCGAGGTTGCGGCGATGGTGCCACTGTTCCGGGGCCAGAAATCGCGGTTACACAGTGATAATGGACTGCACGGCGACATCGGGGTGAACGGCAACAGACTCCGACTACGGCCGAGACGAGCGGGAAGCGGGAGGCGACATGACACAGAGTCCCCATGTCATTGTGGTCGGGGCGGGCAATGCGGCGTTGTGCGCGGCGCTCTCGGCAAGAGCGCACGGCGCAGAGGTGACGGTGCTGGAAAAAGCGCCTGAGGCTGAGCGCGGCGGCAACACTTACTTCACTGGCGGCGGGTTCCGCTTTCCGTATAACGGCATCGACGACATCCGCGCCATCATCCCTGATCTGAGCGAGGCGGAGGTCGAGCGCGTCGACGTCGGTTCCTATCCGCTCGCCCAGTTCCGCTCCGATCTGGCTCGGGTGACCGACGGCCTGATCGATGATGGCATGGCCTCGGCGCTGGTCCGCGAAGCTGCGCCAACCATGCAGTGGCTGCATGATCAGGGCATCCGATTCGCGCTCATGACGGGTCGGCAAGCGAACGAGGTCGATGGCAAGCTCGTTTTCTACGGCGGTCTCAGCGTAGAAGCGGTGGGGGCGGGCAAGGGGCTGTCCGATCAACAATTCGACGCAGCCGAGCGAGTCGGCGTGCAGGTCCGATACGGCTGTAAGGTGGTCAATCTGCAGCGCGACGGTCGGCGGATTTCCGGTGTCGAGTTGTGGACCGACGACACGGTGGAGGCGCTTGAGGCAGACGCAGTCGTCCTGGCCGCGGGTGGGTTCGAGGCCAATACCGAGATGCGCACTCGCTATCTCGGCCCCGGTTGGGACATGGCCAAGGTGCGCGGAACCCGATTCAATACCGGTGACGCCATCCGCGCCGCGATTGACGCGGGCGCTCAGCCCTTCGGGAACTGGTCAGGCGCGCACGCGGTCGCATGGGATCTCAATGCGCCGCCGACCGGTAATCGCATCGTGGCCGATCTGTACCAGAAGCATTCTTATCCCTACGGCTTAATCGTGAATCTGGATGGCGAGCGCTTTGTCGATGAAGGGGCGGACCTGCGCAACTACACCTATGCGCGGTACGGACGAGCGATTCTGGCGCAGCCACAGCGGGCGGCGTTCCAGCTGTTTGATCAGCGCACGGCGCATCTGTTGCGCGACGAGTACCACGTCCGACAGGCGACGATGGCGCAGGCCGATACGATTGCCGGCCTGGCCGACGCGCTGGGCGTCGATGTCGCTGGGCTGGAACGCACGGTCGCTGAGTACAACGCCGCCTGTCCATCGGATGGCCCGTCCCGATTCAATCCATCCGCCCTGGACGGCGTGGGGACTGCCGGCATTCGGCCGCCGAAGTCAAACTGGGCGCTGCCCTTCGACGCGCCGCCATACCTTGGCTATGCCGTGACCTGCGGTATCACCTTCACCTTTGGCGGACTCAAGATCGACCCGCGCAGCGGGCAAGTACTGGACACGGAAGATCGTCCGATGCCCGGTCTCTACGCGGCCGGCGAGCTGGTCGGGGGGCTCTTCTACAACAACTACGCCGGCGGCTCAGGCTTGATGGCGGGCAGCGTGTTTGGCCGCATCGCTGGTCGCAGCGCCGCCCAGACATAGCTCGGACTTCGCACACATGCCACACCCGGAGATCAACGCCATCCTGATCGACCTCGATGAACTCCCTCGACCACTGCGCACGCCGGGTATGAGAACGGTCGCCCGCAACGCCGCGCGACGCCTCAAGGAGGAAGACGGTGAAGTCGCGCTGGGCATCGCGGATGAGCTAGTGGGAAGTGACGTAGATGGCGCGCGGATGGTCGCGTTCGAGATCGCGTTCCGTCAGCGAGCTGCGCGGGACGCGCTGGACTGGCGCTGGCTGGAGCGGCTCGGTCGGACGCTGGACGGCTGGGCGTCGGTCGATCACTTCGCTCGCAAATTGAGCGGTCCCTGTTGGCAGCGCGGACAAATTACCGATCAACGGGTGCTGATCTGGGCTGGCTCAGAGGACGAATGGTGGCGGCGAACGGCGTTGGTCTCGACGATTGCGCTGAATGAGCGTCATCTCGGGCAGGGCGACGCGCTGCGTACGCTGGCGATCTGTGAGCGGTTCGTCGAAGATCGCAATCGCCTACAGCGTAAGGCGCTGAGTTGGGCGCTACGTGAGTTGGCCCAGCGCGATCCTGCGCCAGTCGAGGCCTTCCTCGAAACCCACGCCGAGCGTCTCGCGCCCGTCATCGTGCGTGAGGTGCGCAACAAGATCGAGACCGGCCACAAGCTCGCCAAACCGTCGGAAGCGATGCGCCAGCGCCACGCCCAGCGCTTTCCCTCATCCACGGCTTCCCCATAGCTCCCCCTCTGGGGGAGCTGCCGCGTAGCGGCTGAGGGGGCTTCCCTCGCGCTGTGAATGGGAGCCCCCATCCGTCGCTGCGCGCCGACTTCCCCCGGCGGGGGAAGTGTGGGAACAGAGCGCTTCCGCCAGCGGGGGGAGTGTGAAATCCTCCAGAAGGGGAAGCTAGACGCAGGTGGGCCAGCTGGCGAGCTCTCGGGTCTGTCCGTGCGGCGGCGGAGTGACCGGGAAGCGTTGGACGGCTTCCAGTAACCAGCGACGTGTGTCGGCGGGATCGATGATCTCGTCCAGATTCATGATCCCCGCCGCTCCCCATGGTTCGTGACCGAGCGTCCACTCATCGATCAGGCGCTGTCGCTCGGCGTCGGGATCGGCGGCGTTGGCGATGTCGCGGGTGTGCACCACGTTGACTCCGACGCCAGGATCCATGAACGAGATCTCGGCGCCGGGCCAGGCGGTGACGAGCGAGTTGTCCATGCTGTTGCCGGAGAGCGAGAAGTAGGCGAGTCCGAAGGCCTTGCGTAGTACGACGGTCATCCGGGGCACGGTCATCAACGCGAGCGCTTCCATGAACATGATCGCCTTGTGCAGCAGACGCGCATGTTCGGGTTGCGAGCCGACGATGAAGCCCGGCACGTCCTGTAGCCAGATGGTGGGAATGTTGAATGCCTCGCACAGGCAGACGAATTGGGCGCCCTTGTCGCAGGTGTTGGGATCGAGCGCGCCAGCGTTGAACATCGGATTGCTGGCCAGGATGCCGACCGTATGGCCGCCGATTCTGGCCAGGGCGGTAATCAGTGAGCGGCCGAAGCGTGGTTTCAGTTCGAGCATCTCACCATCGTCGACGATTCGCTCGATCACGCGGTGCATGTCGTATGCGCGCTGCCGACGAGTCGGCACGAGATTGGCGATTGTTGGATCGTGATCGGCATGGTCGTAGCCCTCGCGCACGGGCGGCAGCTCCCAGCAGTTGGATGGCAGGTACGAGAGGAACGACTTGATTTGCCCGATTGCGTCATCTTCGGTTTCTGAGACCTGATCGATCTGACCGGTGAGATCCAGATGGATATCGACGCCGCCCAGTTCCTGGAGCGTGATCAGCTCGCCCGTGGCGATCTCGATGACCCGCGGGGAAGAGACATTGAGCGCCGAGCCGCGCACCTGGACGGTGAAGTCGGAATAGGCGCTGTGAAAACTGGAGCCGCCGAACGACTCACCGACGATGGCGGTCGCCATCGGGATGCGTCGCCGTCGGCGTGCGGACTCGATGCCAGGCGGGATCTTGCTGAAGCCTTCGGAGCCGAGCGCGTCAGGCAGACGCGCGCCGCCGGTCTCGCCGAAGTAGACGTAGGGCACGCCCTGTTTGAGCGCTTGCTCATAAATGCGTTTCATCCGCTTCCCACCGACGACGGAGGATGAGCCGTGCAGCACCGTGACATCGTCGCCGCAGCCGGTTGCGGGTCGGCCATCGATCGTGCCCCAGCCGCCGATCTTGCCGTCGCCTGGCGTGCGATCGCGCACGTTGGGCACTTCAGAAACGGCGAACGTGCCGATCTCGCGGAAGCTGCCGGGGTCGAAGAGTTTGTCGAGCCGTTCGCGGATGGTCAGGCGACCTTTGGCGTGCTGTCGGGCGATGCGTTCGGGCGATCCCATCTCGGCGACGATCTTCTGACGGCGCATCAGGAGATCTTCACGAATCTGCTGCGGAGTGGGTGGGTTGGCGACCATATGCGCGACTCCTGCGATGGGCGATCAACAGGCGATGACGTTCGGTCTGACGATATCCGCTGTGGCCGCTACGAGGCATGTTCGTCGCTCAGCGGGACAGCGATCGACTCGCCAGTTGCGGTGAGTAGTATGTACGCCTCCTGCACCGGTGTTCCTGCGTCGTTCAGCATGGAGGCGTATGTTTGTAGCTGTCGGTGGTATGTGTTGAGGCGTTCGGGTGGTATCGTCTCGTCCGATTTGTAGTCAACCAGCACCCAGCGTCCGTGATCGGAAAAGAGTAAGTCGGCGACGCCTTCGGTGATGATGGTTTGCCCGCCCGTCTGCTTGATCGTGGTAAGCGGCAGCTCGCGGTGGATGACGTCAGCGCGTGCGGCGCGCTGGATCAACTCGGACTGCAGGGCGCGCTCAACCTGAGCGCAGACAGGTTCAGGCGGCAGATGATGCTTGCGGCAGATGCGCGTCGTCCGCATCCGGGTGACTGCGAGATCGCCGAAGTTGGCCGATTCCAGCGCTTCATGCACGGCTGTACCGAAGTCAAGTGGGTTGAGGGTCGCGTCATCAGGCTCGACAGCGTCGACGCCGATGTCCGCTGTCTCGTGCAGCGCATCTTGCGTGCCTTGATGGTCGTGCTGACTGAGGCGGGACGGCGTCAGCGTGGTGACATTCCGATGCCCGCCGTCAATCGCTGCGTCACGATGCTC
>RKRS01000100.1 GCA_007571275.1 Dehalococcoidia bacterium | reverse complement strand
CCCCAAAGCTCCCCTCTGGCGGAACTGCCGCGTAGCTACTATCCCAACAGCTCCCCCTCTGGGGAGCTGTCCCGCAGGGACTGAGGGGGCTCCGCGCGAAGGCTCCCACCCGGCCCGGACAGCTCAGGCCTCGGCCGCAGTGAGATTCTCCAGGAACTCGGTATTGGACTTCGTCCGCGCGAGACGGTCAAGTAGGCGCTCGGTTGGTTCGGTAGCGCTGCCGCCCGACCCGGCAAGCACAGACATCATCCGACGCAGCAGCCAGACACGCTGCAACTCCTCGCCGGAGAGCAGCAGCTCCTCCCGACGAGTAGAGGAACCAGCGATATCGATCGCCGGGTAAATGCGACGCTCGGCCAGTTTGCGGTCGAGCCGCACTTCCCAGTTGCCCGTGCCCTTGAACTCTTCGAAGACAACGTCATCGAGCCGCGAGCCAGTATCGACCAGGCAGGTGGCGATAATCGTCAGCGAACCGCCTTCCTCCGCCTTGCGCGCCGAGCCGAAGAAACGCTTGGGCGGATAGAGCGCCACCGGGTCAATGCCGCCCGAAAGCGTGCGGCCCGTCGATGGCATCTCCAGGTTGTAGGCGCGGGTCAACCGCGTGATCGAGTCAAGCAGGATCACAACATCGCGGCCCATCTCCATCAACCGCTTGGCCCGTTCCAACCCCAGCTCGGCGACCCTGGTGTGCTCCTCGACCGGTTCGTCGAAGGTCGAGGCAATCACTTCACCGCGCACCGAGCGCTTCATCTCGGTGACCTCTTCCGGTCGCTCACCGATCAGGACAACCATCAGGTGCACTTCTGGATGGTTGGTGGTCACGCCGTTGGCCAGCGACTGGAGCAGCATGGTTTTGCCGGCTTTGGGCGGACTGACGATCAGCCCGCGTTGTCCACGACCCATCGGCGCGACCAGATCGATCACACGGCCGGAAAGCTCGGCCGGGTCATCTGTTTCCAGTTCAAACCGCTGGTGAGGAAAGACGGCGGTGAGATTCTCGAAATGCGGACGGGCGGCAGCCTCTGCCGCGTTCGCGCCGTTGACGAGATCAACCCGCGAGAGACCGTAGTACTTCTCGCCCTGCTTGGGCGGGCGCACCGAGCCAATCACATAGTCGCCAGTACGCAGGCCGGCGCGGCGCACCAGTCCCTGCGAAACATAGACATCGGTGGGGGCGGGCAGGAGTGACTCGCCGCGCAGGAAGCCGTAAGAATCGTCGACGACTTCCAGCACGCCGCCCGAGAGCGTGTTGCCCTCAGCCTCGGACTGCGCCTGCAATAGACGCAGGACGATGTCCTGTTTCTTGAGCCCGGAGAGCCCGACGACATTCATCTCGCGGGCTTTGGCGAGCAGTTGCTCGCGTGTCAGCGTTTCCAGTTCGGGGATGTTCAGACTCGTCATCGGCTACCTCAGCTGTGGGCGCAAATCGACATGGTGGGTGCGTGGTGATTGAACCTGGCGGTGCTTGCGTTGCGTGGGCGTGCTACACGGAGGGTCCCGCGGCCAACAACATCGGGTCAGGGCTGTTGCGCTCAACGACGCCGGAACAGCTGATTGGCGCGGGCGCTGGAATCAAACTCAGCAGGACAAATTGATCCTAGCCCTGCCAATCACAACTTGGCAACCCTCAACGAATGACATTCGTGCGCCGATTTACGCTGCTCATGAAACCGGTTGCGCCCGAAGTTGCGCTTCCGCCTTGTGCCAGTCATCGAGAAACGCCTGAATGCCCTTGTCCGTCAGCGGGTGCCGCTGCATCTGCTCCAGCACCGGAAAAGGAATCGTCGCGATATGCGCGCCGACCCGCGCGGCATCGGCCGTGTGCTCAGGGTTGCGCAGCGACGCGGCGATTACCTGGGTCGGCAGGTTGAATTGATTGAGCAGATTCACGCTGTCGGCGACCAACTGGATACCGTCTTCGCCAATGTCGTCGAGCCGCCCCACAAACGGCGAGACGTAGGCGGCGCCGGCCCGCGCAGCGAGCAACGCCTGGTTGAGCGAGAAAATCAGCGTGGTATTGATCCGCACGCCTTCGCCCGAGAGCGCCTTAATCGCAGCCAGTCCCGGCCCATCAATCGGAATCTTGACCACGACGCTCGGATGCCAGCTGGCCAGCTCACGCGCCTCCACGATCAGCTCCGCCGTCGTCCGCGAGACGCATTCCGCCGAGATCGGTCCATCGACCATCTCGGCGATACGCAGGATGCGTTCGCGGTACGGAATCGCCTCGTCTCCCTCATGTGTGACGGCGCGGGAGTGCAGCGATGGGTTCGTCGTGATGCCGTCGCAGACGCCCCAGTCGACAGCCTGTTGAATCTCGTCGAGGCGAGCTGTGTCGAGGAAGATCTTCATGTCGCGGAATTCCTTTACGGAGGTGATCGCTGCAGGCTGCACGCCCGGCTATGGCTGCAGAGTAACGAGGGCGACCTGCACTGGCAGCAGGATCGACATCAGCACGGCAAAGACGAGCGGACCGCGATCGTTGAGCGCGTCGGTCAGTTCAGCCGAAACGTTGCCGCTCTTTCGCGCCTGCAACGAGAGCAGCCGCACTCGACGCACGCCGGCGAACATCCCCGGCACCAACACGAATAACGAGATCAGATACAGAATCTCGGTCGCCAACAGCCAACCGGTTTCGATGGGATCTACGCCCTGGGCGCGGATCCCCCAGACCGCGCCCAGCACGCCGGTGGCGATGATGCCCGGCAAGAGCATCCGCGTATGGGCGCGGTCGGCTGAACGGAAGAGCACATCGCGCTCGACCGCGTCGTCAGTCTGCCAGGCGCGCGTCAGCGCCAGCGTCAGCCCGGCCACGCCGCCCGCATACACCAACGTGGCGAGTGTGGTGAAGAAGCGAAACATGTCATCTTCGCTCATGGCCGAGACCGATCCACGTCAACTAGCCGAGGCTCATCGCGCCCACCGGGTGGCGCAGCGCCGTCTCGGACTCGGCCAGCACCGAATCGATGAAGCCGAGAAAGAGCGGATGTGATCGCTCCGGCCGCGACTTGAGCTCGGGGTGGAACTGGGAGCCGAGCATGAACGGATGATCGCAAACCTCGGTGATCTCGACGAGCGCGCCGTCCCGCGAAGTGCCGCTGGCCAGCAGCCCGGCGCGTTCGAAGCGTTCGCGGTAGCGCGGGTTGAACTCCCAGCGGTGACGGTGTCGCTCAAACGCGAGCTCCGTGTCGTAGAGTCGCTGCGCGCGTGATTCGGGCTGTAGCTGGCAGGGATACATGCCCAACCGCATCGTGCCGCCGAGCTGGCTCAGCTCGCGTTGTTCGTCGAGCAGAGCAATGACCGGCGCGTCGGTATCCTCGTCCGCCTCGGTCGTGTTGGCGTCGGGCAAATCGAGCCGCTCCCGGGCAAACGCGATCACCATGTTCTGCATCCCCCGACACAAGCCCAGATAGGGAATGTGTTGCTCCAGTGCGAAGCGGGCGACGCCAATCTCGCCCTCGATCCCTCGCTTGCCAAAACCGCCTGGCACGATCACCCCGTCGACATTGGCCAGCGCGGCAGCGATCTCAGGCTGGTCAGCCTGATCGAGGTGGTCGGACTGGATCCAGGTGATATCGACGCTGGCGCGACGCTGCGCCGCCGCGTGAATCAACGCTTCCTTGACAGACAGGTAAGCGTCACGCAGCTCGACATACTTACCCACGATCGCGACTCGGCAAACGCGGTCAGTCTGTGAGAGACGGTCAGTCCACTCCAGCCAATCACCGATCGAGCGCCCCGATCTCGGCGGGCGGGCGGTCAGGCCAAGTCGTTCGAGCGTCAGATCCGTCAGCCCGGCTGCTTCCAGCATCTCCGGGACCTGATAGATCGAGGAAGCGGTTTCCAGCGTCATGACCGCCTCGGCGGGGACGTCGCAAAACAGCGCGAGCTTGTCCGAGATCGCTTGGTCAGCAGGAATATCGGTACGCGAAATGATGATGTCGGGCTGAATGCCCATACTGCGCAGCGTGCGGACGGAGTGTTGGGTGGGCTTGGTCTTGAGTTCGTTGGTCGCCTTGAGATGGAACAACGGCGTCACGTGGATCGCCAACGTGCCCTGACGCGGCTCCTCATAGCGCATCTGGCGAATCGCTTCGAGGAACGCCTGCCCCTCGATATCACCGACCGTCCCACCCACCTCCACGATCAGGACATCAACCGCTTCACGCTCGGCCAGGCCCCGCACCCGCTCTTTGATCAGGTCAGTCACGTGCGGCACGGTCTGGATCGTGCCGCCGAGATAGTCGCCGCGCCGCTCGCGCTCGATCACCTCAGCCGAGATCTGACCCATGGTCACCGACGAGGCGGCGGTCAGGTTCTGGTCGAGAAAGCGCTCATAGTGCCCCAAATCCAGATCGGTCTCGGCGCCGTCGTCGGTCACGTAGACCTCGCCGTGCTGATAGGGCGACATCGTGCCCGGATCAACGTTGAGGTACGGATCGAGCTTCTGGACGGTGACCGAGATGCCGCGCGACTGAAGGAGTCGGCCGAGCGCGGCGGTGGTGATGCCCTTACCGACGGAGGAGATGACACCGCCAGTGATGAAGATGTACTTCGCTGACGGCTCGTCGCTACTCACTGGCCCCGCAATCCATCTGCGATCCGCCTTGCAGGTTGACCAGCAGGTCTACTTGATCGCCGTCGTTGAGCGGGTCGTCGGGCTGCGCCTGGACGGAGTTGATCACTACCGCGATCGCTTCCTGGTCCTGCGCCGAAAATTCCTCAGACTCAAGAATGTGCTGGGCGGTAATGCCGTCGAACCAGTCGACGGAAATGCTCGACCGCTTGGACTTGGAGAGCGGAACGAGCGTCATGAAGAGTTTGACATTGATCGCCATGAGAGTCTCCGTCGTTGGTTGGTTGCGAGTGTATCAATGGGATGCGGCGAGGACGTCAACCGCCTCACGGAGAATGTGGACGGCTGCCGTGCGCACGCCCGGATTGTTTGGTTGCCCGCCCATCGGATAAGGAAACAGCGTGGCGTAGCGGGAGAGCGTGATCGCCAGCTGTTGAGCGACGGGCGTGTAGTCGACGTGTCGGAACTCGCGCCAGAATGCCGCAACCTCCCCCCAGCTGGCGGCAAGGGCCTGTGCGTCATGCGCATGTTGCTGAGGTTCAATCTCGATCGCGCTGTCCAGCAGACCGATCCGATCCATGAAGTCATGGCCGACCCGATCAACCGCTCCCGCCAACGCGTCGCTCGCCAACGCCGCCAACGCGTCTGTCTCGGGTTCCCTCACCCACCGAGCGGCGATCAGCGCGAGTCGTACCGACGCACTGAACTCGGATTCAGGCAACCAGGGAGATACTTGTTCGGTCATGGGACCATCGCGACGCCAGGCGCTGCGCTGATCGTCGCAGCCAACGATCAGCCCCCAGGTCGGGCCGAAGGCGGAGACGCCAACGCCGTACACGGTCACAGGACGGTCAGCGCGTAGCTCACGACGGATCCGCCTGCGTACCAACAACCGCTGAAGCCGACGGGGCTGGGTCCGATCGACAATGGTCGGCGCGACGCCCAGCGCGGAGAGCGCGGCTGACAAATCGGCGGGCAGCGCGGACGTTCTCGGCGACTGGTAGTAGATGCCCGTCGTCGCGCCGATCACATAGCCGGGCTGCGTAATGCCAATGTGGCCCAATTGCGCCACCAGACAGCCGACCAGCGGCGTCCAGTGATACTCGTAGCGCGCCTCGACGAATGCCTGCACGTCGTCTTCCCTGAGTATTGGCTTGAGCATACGCAGACGCAGGTATGCTGAGACAGCCCATGCCAAACACCTCCAACCATCGCGTTGCCGTCAAGCCGACGATTGACGTCCTGCCCAATGGCCTGCGCGTCGTGGTGACCTCGATTCCGCATTCGCAGGCGGCTGTCCTGGCGGCCTACGTCGGAGTCGGTTCACGCGACGAGGCGCGGGACACGCTCGGCCTGTCGCACTATCTCGAACACATGCTGTTCAAAGGCACGCAGTCACGGCCAGAACCGACAGCGATCTCTGCCGCGATCGAGGGCGCCGGCGGATCGCTTAACGCCTTCACCTCGCGCGAACTGACCTGCTACTGGAATCGGGTCCCATTCGACCGACTCTCGCTCGCCATGGACGTGCTCGCCGACTCCGTCCGACACTCATTACTGGCCGAGACTGAGATCGAGCGCGAACGCACAGTGATCTGCTCCGAGATTCGCCGCGCCCACGATCAGCCCGGCCAACGAGTTGGACAACTGCTGACCCAGTCCACGTACGGCGAGCAGCCGCTGGGCTGGGAGATCGCCGGCGATCTGGAATCGGTTGACGCCATCACCCGAGACCACCTCGCCACCCATATCGAAACCTGGTATCGACCCGCCAACATCGTGCTCTCGGTCGCCGGCAACGTCGACCGCGAACAGGTGCTGGAATTTGCCGAGCGCGATTGGGGCGACGGCTGGTCAGCGCAGTCCGCTGAGCCAGCGCCAGCGCGCGAAATCGCCAGCGCTGGCATGTCCGACGATCTCGCGCGGATTGAGATGCGAAATCTCGAGCAATGCAATCTGGCCCTGGCTCTGCGCGCCATCTCCCGCCTTGATCCCGACCGCTACGCGCTGGCGTTGATGAACGAGGTGCTCGGCGGCGGCATGAGTTCACGCCTCTTCACCGAGATCCGCGAAAAGCGCGGGCTGGCCTATTCGGTTGGCTCGCATCCCTCAGCCTTCGATGACGCGGGGCATCTCGCGATCATGGCGGGAGTCACCGCCGAACACGTCCTGGAAACCGTAGACGTGGTACTCGAGGAACTACGGCGAATGGGCTCGGAACCAGTAGCCGATGAGGAGCTGGAGCGCGTCAGGGAGCACGCGATCGGCTCATTCCGACTCGGACTCGACGCCGCAGCGAGCTGGTCGCATCGCGCCGGCGGCATGCTGCTCGCGAACGGAACCATCGAGCCCGTCGACGAGACCATCGCCGGCTATGAGTCAGTGACCATCGCCGACATCCAGCGCGTCGCCCGGCGCATCGTGCGTGAGGACAACCTCGCAGCCGCCGTGGTCGGACCGTTCGACCAGGCCGACGAGCTACGCGAGCGCATCGCCAACTTCAGCCCCAACTGACGACAGAAACACAGACCCCTCCAATGGATGACGTCCGCGCTCTCCTCATCCTGCTGCCCGACGCCCCACTCCCGGACCCGGCAAGCGTGGAACACGCCGACGCCCTCGTGTTTGTGCCGCCGGACGACGAGGAACAGTACGGCGCCGCGGCTGAACGCGTGACCGCGCTCCTGGAATTGGGACCGCCCGTCTATCTCGTGATCCCGTTGCTCGAATCCGGGCAGGCGCGTCCATACCTCGCGCAGACGTTGCGGCAGGGCGTCTACGGAGTCGCCTCGCGAGCGCCGGGCAGCGTCGATCAGCTGCGCTATCTCGAAGGCGTGCTGGAAGAGCTTGAACTCCGCCTCGACATTCAGCCCGGCCTGACCGCCATGGCGGTCGGCTTCGACCATCCGCGCGCCCTCAACCTCATGTCCGACGCCCTCGCCGCGATGCGCGAATCCTCCGATCGCATGACCTGGATTGCCTTCAACCACGCCGAGTTCGCCGAGACGCTTGGCGTCCCGGCCGACAGCCCAACGGTCGCCGTCGCCAGCGCCGACGTCGTCCTCACGGCCGCCGCATTTGATCTGCCGGTGGTTTACGGTGCGCCGAGCGATGCCGAGCACGCCGCCAGGCTCGGATTCCGCGGCTGCGCCACAGACGATGCGGCCGATCTGCAGCGTCTGCAGACGCTCTTGAGCCAACCCGAATCAGAATCAGCCGAGAATGAGGAGAACTCGTAGTGGCAGCCATGGTGATGCGATCGATGTTGTCGGTGCCGGGCATTCGTGAACGGTTCATCGAAAAGGCTCGCGACGCACAGGCCGATGTGCTCTGCTTCGACCTCGAAGACTCCGTCGCCTGGGACAACAAGCCGGCCGCGCGCGACCTGCTCTGTCGTGCGCTGCCCGACTTCCCCAAGCGCGGCCGCCAGGTCTTCGTGCGCACCAACGGCTACGACACCGGCCTGATCGAGCAGGAACTCGACGCCATCGTGCAACCCTGGCTGGACGGCGTCAGCGTCTCGAAAATCGAACGAGCCCGCGATGTCCAGCGAATCGACGATTACCTCACGCTGCTGGAGCGTGCGCGAGGGCTTGCGGACGGACAAGTCAAGATTGCCGCCTGGATCGAGAACGCGCACGCCGTCGCCAATGCATATGAGATCTGCGCCGCTTCAGAGCGACTGGTCGGCATCTGTGTTGGCGGCGAGGACTACGCGGTCAGCATCGGCGTGCGACGCACCAAAGGCGGCGCCGAGCTTGAGCTGGCCCGTCGCGCCTCGGTCAACGCCGCCCACGCGGCCGGCATCGTCCCGCTCGACACCCCCTGGACCGACATCCGCGACCCTGAAGGCTACGAGGACGAACTGCGACGCATGAAAGAGATCGGCTTCCAGGGCAAGTTCTGTATCCACCCCGATCAGCTGGGACCAGCCAACCGCATCTTCAGTCCC
>RKRS01000126.1 GCA_007571275.1 Dehalococcoidia bacterium | reverse complement strand
CTATATTGGCTATGCAGCTCGCTCTCTTCGATCCCAATCCCGTCGCCGTGAGGCCAGATGTACAGGGCGCTGCTGAGGTCATCTACGCCGACGCCTCAGCCATCCTCGCCCGACCGACCGGCCGTCTCGCAGGCCTCGACTTCACGCTCAACCCGTATCAGGGCTGCACCTTCGCCTGCACCTACTGCTACGCCGCCTTCTTCGCTCCTGAGGAGGAGCAACGCGAACGCTGGGGCCAGTGGGTACGCGTCAAGACCAACGCCATCGACAAACTGCGCAACTCGCGCCAGGACCTGCGCGGCAGAACTGTCCTGATGAGCAGCGCCACTGACCCCTACCAACCGATCGAGGGCAAGCTGGAACTGACCCGCTCCCTGCTGCCGATCCTCGCTCGACGTGGGGCACAGCTCTCGGTGCTCTCTCGTAGCCCGCTCGTCACCCGCGACATCGACCTCTTCCACCAGTTTGAGCGAATCAACATCACGCTGAGCATCACTACCGACTCCGACGACGTGCGCAAACGGTTCGAGCCGCAATGCGCCAGCATCGAGCGGCGACTGGATGCGATTCGACAACTCTCAGAGGCCGGCTTCCGCACGGCGATCAATGTCGCCCCGCTCTTGCCCCTCAACGACGCCCACACGTTCGCCCGGCAAATCGTCGCCACTGGCGTGTCCAGCGTCCACATCGGCGCCTTCCACGAGACCAAAGGGCCGTTTGCCTCGGGTACCCGCCAGCCGGCGCTCGCAATTGCCAGGGAGATGGGTTGGACTGAGGCTCGGAGAGAGCTCGTCAGACATGAGCTGCGAGCCCACCTGCGCAACGCTGGCCAACGAATCGCCGCCTGACGAGCAAGTCGCTCTAGAGGCTCGCGTATACCGCGTCGATCATCGGCTTCCAGCGCGGATCCGCGCCCAGACCAGCAGACATCTGGTTCATCACGTAGCCAAACCCAATTTCAGCATCGGGATCGGCGAATCCGATCGAGCCGCCAGCGCCCGAATGTCCGAAGGTTCGCGGGTTGGGGCCCCACTCGTAGCGACCGCCGGCCGTGCTGAGGATGAATCCGAGCGAACGTCGGACGAGAAATCCGAGCACCATGTCTTCGTACGCGGCGTGCTCGGTCGCTCCGCAGACTGCGACGGCGTCGCTGGAAAGTAGGCTGCCGCCACCTTGCGCGAGCGTCGAGTAGATCGTCGCCAACGAGCGTCCGTTGCCGTGACCATTTGCCGCCGGCAGTTCAGCCGCGCGCCACTTGCGGGAATTCACGGTTCCCGCAAGACGCGGCGCAGCCAAACTAAGCGCTTTCGCCGCCAGATTGTCCTGCGTGCTCACGCCAATCGGCGGGGCGCCAGGCGCAGACAGCAGCTCAGCGGTGCGGGCATCCTCCGACTCCGGCAGACCGATGAAGAAATCAACGCCCAATGGCCCCGCGATCTCGTCGCGGACGAATTCGCCACAGGTTCGACCATCGATCCGCCGAATCACTTCGCCAACCAGCCAGCCATAGGTAATCGCGTGGTAGCCCATGCCTTGGCCTGGTGTCCAGATCGGCGCCTGACGTTCCAGCGCACCGATCATGAGATCCCAATCCAGCACCGCGCCATCAGGAAGTGCTTCCTCGACGCCAGCGAGCCCGGCTTCGTGCGTCAACAGGTGACGCACCTTGATCTCTGATTTGCCCGCCTGGCCGAACTCCGGCCAGTAGTCGACGACCGCGCGCTCAACATCGAGCTGGCCGCGATCAACCAACATGGCAGCCGCAACCGCCGCGATCCCTTTGGTTGATGAGTACACGTTGGCGATTGTGTCGCGTTCCCAGACGCGATTTCGCCCAGCGTCGGCGTACCCACCCCACAAATCGACAACGGTTTCTCCGCCGACGATGACGCAGAGCGATGCGCCGACTTCCTCGTGATCAGACCAGTTGGCGGCAAACGCGTCACGAACCGCGCCGAAGCGCGGTTCGCATTCGCCCTGAAGTTCAATTGGGGACATGTGATCAGTCGGCGGACACTGGCTCGGCGACCGGGCGGCCGGACAGCTCTTCGGGCATGTCGCCTTCGAGCTCATGCAGCGCTGGCAACACCTCGTCAGCGAAGAGGCGCATGCTGCGCTCAGCGGCCTCGGCTGGCATACCGCCGCTGATCCGGAAGTTCATGATCATCTCTTCCGCAGCGGTCATCTGCTGGATGTGCTTCAGCTTCTCAAGCACCTGATCCGGCGTGCCCCAGGCCTGCGGCGTCGCCGCGTAACGGGCGCGCTGTTCGGCCGTAGTTCTCTCATTGGTCTTGCCGAACTCGGCATAGTATTTGTACCCCTTGGTCGCCGCGAACCTAGCCGACTCCGAGAAGTGGTAATGGCGTTCGACGCTCTCCTGGAACTCGCCGGTGTGCTGCAGCATGGTCTCCCAGGCCTCGGCTTCGGTGTCGAAGCAGGCGACGTTGGCGACTACGGTCGGCTGTCGCGGCTCCCAGCCATTCGCGACCCGGATCTGGTTGAAGCGCAGCACGTCGGCCTGGTATTCATCCCACTTCTTCGAGTTCGTGAACAGCATGCCGAGACCCGCATTGGCGGCAATCTCCAGCGTCTCCGGGGAAATCCAGGCGACGCGCATCGAGTCAAGCAACTGCTGTGGGTTGCGCGGACGCGGACGAATCGTCGTCTCGGGAATCGTGTAGAAATCGCCCTCGTGTGAGAAGAATTCCTGAGTCAAACCCTTGCGCACGATTTCCAGCGACTCCATAAAGCGATCGCGCGACTCACCCATCGGCGAGCGGAAGGCCTCAAACTCACGCTTGGCCGCGCCGCGCCCCAGACCGAGCGTCAGTTTGCGGCCCTGCAGCATGTTGTCGAGCACCGTGATCTGTTCGGTGATCGCGACCGGGTCGTACCAGGGCAGCACGATCACCATCGTGCCGAAATCGATCCGTTCAGTCTTGCCGGCGAAGTAGGTCAGGTTCTGCAGCGCGCCCGAGGTCATGATGTAGGGCGAGAAGTGGTGGTCAATGCACCAGTACGAGTCGAAGCCCAGCGGCTCGACCAGCCCACCCAGGTGCAGATCTTCCTCGTAGATCTGCTGGTCGCTGATCGGCATCTCGTCCGAGACCGCCTGGGCCTCGAACCGACCCCAGTCGGTGTAGTTCTGGAAGTTGAAGTGAACGCCGATCTTCATGTGAATTGCCTCATCTCAGGTGTACAGAACAGAGCGGAATGGGCGCAGGATACGCGAAACGGGTCGACAGCGTCAGTATGCGCCGTCGACCCTCTGCGGGTAACGATCCAGCAGGTCGCGCGAGGTTACGCCAGGACCTCGTCGAGTCGCTTGGCGAGGTCGCTCTTGGGGCGGAAGCCAACGATCTGGCCAGCCACTTCGCCGCCCTTGAAGACGAGCAGCGTGGGGATGCTGCGGATGCCGTATTCGGTGGCGATGCCGGGGTTTTCGTCCGTGTTCAGCTTGTAGAACGCCACGCGGCCGTCGTATTCCTCAGACAGCTCGTCGACAATCGGCGCAACCATGCGACAGGGACCACACCAAGGCGCCCAGAAGTCCACCAACACTGGCAGATCGCTATCTTTCACGTCTGCCTGAAAGCTCGCGTCCGTGACTTCCTGCGGCTTTGCCATCTCAATCCTCCAAGTGGTGTATGCACTGTACCCAGCGGTACAGGTCAAATGTATCGTATTGCCCCAACTGTAGGACAGGCGTCAGCGCCGTTCGTAACGCCAAGTGTCGCTTACCTGACCATCACGTCGCGGCTTTGACGGAGGTGCTTCCGTCTCGTCATCATCGACCAGCGCCGTGCCCGCGACCGCGTCACGGATCGCGTCCACTACGCCGGCCTCGACCACGCTGCGGGCGGATCGAATGCCGCTGGTCACCGCTTCGACATTGGCCCTGCCGTGACCGACCAGCACCGCGCCGTCGATGCCAAACAGCGGAGCCGAGCCGACTTTCGCATAATCCCAGTGCGCGCGCAGACTCTGGAAGGCTCCGCGCATCAACCAGGCCCCGGCCATATGGATCATGTTGGCCTGGATGCTGCGTTTTAGCTCACCAAAGAGCTGCTCTGCCAGGCCTTCGGTCAATTTGACCGCGACATTACCGGTGAATCCATCCGACACGATCACATCCGCGACGCCAGCGACCAGCTGGTTGCCTTCGATGTTCCCGACGAAGTTGGGCTCTTGGCGCTCCAGCAGGCGATAGGTCTCCTGGTGCAGATGCGTGCCCTTGCCCTCTTCCTCGCCGACATTGAGCAAGCCTACGCTGGGATTACGGTGTCGTAGTACGCGCTCCACGTAGGCGCGGCCCATCGTCGCGAACTGGGAGAGATGCTGCGGTCGAGCCTCGGCATTCGCCCCCACATCCAGGAGCAACGACGTCGTGCCGCGGCCATTGCGAAATAGCGCGCCCAGCGCGGGTCTCGCGACGCCGGGAATTCGCCCAAGCGTGAAGAGTGAGCCGGCCATCACGGCGCCGGTATTGCCGAACGAGAGGAATGCATCCGCTTCACCGTCCGCCAGCAACCCCAGCCCGACCATGATCGATGAATCGCGCATCCGCCTGACAGCGGTCGGAGGCGCATCCATGGTGATCGCCTCCGACGCCTCCTGGATACGCAGATTGCGCTGCGCTGCGGGTAGGAGGCTGCGAATCTCTCGTCCTCGTCCAACCAGAATGATGTCAACATCGAGCTCGTGGGCCGCGCTCAGCGCGCCCCGAACCGTGGCGGCCGGCGCGTTGTCGCCACCCATGGCATCGAGCGCAACGGTGATCGGTCGTTGACTGGAACCTCGGCGGTCGGACCGTTGCATGGCGACTCGTTCCACTGCGTATCTGTTTCGGCCTATTGAGAATCCTCGTCCGCTTCACCTGGGTTCTGCTCGGCGCTGCAGCGGAAGCTCTCAATCAACGGTAACGCTACCGATTCGGGGTCATCGGGATCGAGGACATGCAATGTAAATTCGCGACCGCCGTCCTGACAGTACCAGGCGAAGGACTGGACTTTCATCAAGCCTTCGCCGAATGGCACCTCGGTCTCGCCGGTGCGCGCGGGTTGACCGTCCACTTCTCCCCAGTCACGCTGCCCGGTGACGTTCTCGATGCCCAGAGATTCCTGCAACGATTGCTGGATCGCCGTATCACCGTCGTAGAACGCCTGGCCCAGTACCTGCCAAATCAGGATCGCCTTCAGCGCAGTCGCTGACTGGAGCACGAAGAGGCCCGCTTCGGCGCTTGGCGGGTTCGTGGTCGGCTGTCCAAACTCCTGCGCGATATCCGCAGTGTCATAGGCAATGACAAACTCGAATCGGTCGTAGTGTCCGGGGCGGGCGGTGATTTCCAGCGGCAGAATGAATGAGGACAACGTCCGCTCGAGAGCCGGCGCGAGCTCCTCATAATCGTCAAGCACCGCGCCCGCGCGCAGGATGATCACCACACCCTGCGCACGCACCAACAACACATGCCAGCGAGCCTGGAAGCCACCGGTCGCCCGACGATCTTCTTCCCAAGCGAACCGCTCGGCCGCTTCCCCGGTCACGATTGCCGTCTCTTCGCGAGCGGAGAACTGCACATTGTCGGTCAATGACAGCGTCGATCTCAGCAGCGCCTCAGAATCGGCGCCATCATCTTCCAGCACATCGACGCCAATCAATGCGCGCCCGGTCTCGGACAGGAACGAGACGCGATCGATGCCGTTCGAGTTTGGGTCGCAGAAGGGGGAACAGACCAGTTCAAATGAATAGCCATAGGAGGGACTGCTATATCGACGGATAATGTCATCGGACGTTTCCAACGGAGCGGCATCATCCGTCGCCTGAGGCTGCTCGTCGTCCGTTTGCGCCTGGTCGTCCGAGGCCTGCTGCTCGTCCTGAGCTACCGCTTGCTCTTGGACATCCGCGCCCTGATCCGCCTCCGATTGCCGCTCTACCTCGCCGGTTCCACCGTCTGGAGCATCCGAGTCGCTTTGATCCTCTTGCGTCTGACTCGTGGCGTCCGCGGCTGCCTGTTGTTCAGATTCCCGCTCGGCGGCGGGACGGAAGAACTCGTTCGATTGGACATGCTCATTCGGATTCGAACCGCAGGCGACCGCCATGATGCCAATCAACAGGGCGATCAATCCAGCGACGGCGCTCAAGGTGGTCACGATGCCAACTCTGCGATCACGATCAGGCGATCTCCGTCGCCTGCTGGCGCCAAATCCCATGACCCGAACCAGTCGAGCGGACGTAAGCCGGCCGCTGCGAGCAGACCCGCCATTTCTCCGGCGTTGAGATTCACTCGTAACGGGAATCTTGCCAACGAGCGTCGCACCATTCCCGCTTCATCAACAGCGTCGTACTGGTAGGTCAGCCAGGCGATCGGTTGCGCACGATCGAGCGGGGTTCCGCAAGTACGTTCCAGCGCCAGTTCCTGGCTCACGCTCTTCGAGACCAACTCGCCTGACCGAGACGCTCTGACCCATTCCAGATGCATGATCTGCGGCGACGGTTCGACGTCGTCGGGACGCGGCGCCGTCCAGTCGATCAGCAGTCGGCCGCCCGCCGCCAGGTGCTGTCTGGCAACCTGAAGCGCAGCCAGCTGATCTTTCCTGCGCAGGAGATGCTGGAAAGTCGAGAGCCCAAACACCACCAGTTCAAACTGCTCTCCCAGCTGCAGACAGCGCATGTCCCCACGCACAAACCGCACACCAGCCTCACTCATCCGAGGTTGACCGACGCTCAGCATCGCCTCGGACGAATCGACGGCTGTCACCTGGCAGCCAAGCTCGGCCAGCGGCACGGCGATCCGACCGCTGCCGGCGCCCAGCTCCAGCACGCGCTGTCCGGCCGAAACGAATTCCTGGAGCATCTTGATATCTTCAGTCAGCTGACCAAAATCAAGGTCGTACCAGGGAGCAATAGCGCGAAGCGCTCGCTCCTGATCATCCGCCGACCAACTGAGAGGATCGTCCACGCGGTCTCCGCTCACCCGCTGCACCGCTAGAAGCAAGCGTACCAGCGTAGAAGCCATATCCTGGGCATCGCCGAGACGATGTTCACTTGTACCCTGACTCCATGACCGACACGCCTACCGCACGCGACCTTGTCGCACAGTACATCCGCGCCGTTCCGGACTTTCCCCAGCCGGGGATCCTGTTCCGTGACATCACCCCGCTTCTGGCCGAGCCAACCGCATTCGCCCAGGCTCTGGACTGGCTGACCGAGCAATGCGAGGGCGCTGACGCTGTGGTCGGCATCGAGTCACGAGGCTTTATTCTGGGCGCGCCGATCGCTCAGCGACTCAACCGACCATTCATTCCGATCCGCAAGGCGGGCAAGCTCCCGGCAAACACCATCGCCCGGTCGTATGAACTCGAGTACGGCTCGGCGACCATCGAAATGCACGACGACGCGTTGAACGCCGGCGCGCGCGTGGCCCTAGTCGATGACCTGCTGGCCACCGGCGGCACGGCCGAGGCGTCGGTCCAACTCATACTTCAGGCAGGCGCCGAAATCTCGAGCGTAGTCTTCCTGATCGAGCTGAGCGCGCTCAACGGACGTGAGCAGCTCACTCCGTACGAGATCGTGTCCATGCTGGTTTATTGAAATCGGGAGGCTCTCGAGATGACGAGCAACCACCAAACAGCCACCCTGGCGGTGATCGGCGGCTCGGGCTTTTACAACATGCCTGGCCTGAGCGAAGTCGAGCGCTGGCGCCCAACGACTCCATTCGGCGACACATCGGACGAGCTGGTGATCGGCACACTACACGGCAAGCGGGTGGCGTTCTTGCCTCGACACGGCGTCGGACATCGGTTGATGCCGCATGAGATTCCCGTTCGCGCCAACATCTGGGCGCTCAAGGCGCTCAATGTCCAGGGCATCCTTGCCGTTTCGGCCGTCGGTTCCCTGAAGCAGGAGATCGTACCCGGCCACATGGTCGTACCGGACCAGATCATCGACCGAACCCGCGGCAGTCGACCAACGACCTTCTTCGGAGACGGAATCGTCGTCCACGTTGGTTTCGCTGACCCCTTCTGCTCCGATCTCAGCGCACGTCTCGTCGAGAGCGCCACGCGCGTCGGGCAGACCATCCACTCGGGCGGCACCTATATCGCAATGGAGGGTCCACTGTTCAGCACTCGCGCTGAGTCACACATGTACCGTTCCTGGGACGCCTCGATCATCGGCATGACCGCCGTACCCGAAGCCAAGCTGGCGCGTGAAGCGGAAATTGCCTACGCGATGCTCGCCACTGCCACTGATTACGATGTCTGGCACGAGTCGGAAGCCGATGTCAGCGCGGCGGCGGTCGCCGAAATCGTGGCCCAGAATGTCCGCTCGGCCCAGCGAATCATTGCTGATCTGACACAGCATTTGCCGGACGACTGGATCTCAACCGCAGACGGGGCGCTGTTTGGCGCAATCATGACCGATCCCAGGCGGATTCCCCAAGAAACACTCGAGCGCTACGCGCTCCTGATCGAGGGCCGCATACCGTGACGATCGAATTGGCAGTCGTCGGGGCGGTCGCGCTGGACGAAATTCACAGCCAGGCGGGCGACATCGACCAGCTGCTCGG
>RKRS01000089.1 GCA_007571275.1 Dehalococcoidia bacterium | reverse complement strand
CTGCGTGAGCGGATCATTTTCCTCGGCACGCCGATCGACGATCAGATCGCCAATGTCATCGTCGCCCAGCTGCTCTACCTCGACCGCGAGGACCCGGATCGTGACATTCAGCTGTACGTGAATTCACCAGGTGGCGTGATTACTGCCGGTCTCGCGATCTACGACACCATGCAGCTGATCAAAGCCGATGTCTCGACGATCTGCGTCGGTATGTCGGCCTCGATGGGTACCGTGCTGCTCGCGGCCGGCGCCGCGGGCAAGCGTTTCGCCTTGCCCCACGCGACCATCCACATGCACCAGGCGCTCGGTGGCGCGCGTGGCCAGGCATCGGATATCGAAATCGCCGCCCGCGAGATCCTGCGCAATAATGAAACGATCCGCGGCATTCTGGCCAGGCACACCGGTCAGCCACTGGACCGAATCGCGGCAGACACGGATCGGGATTTCTACCTCGATGCCGAGCAGGCGCAAGAATATGGATTGGTGGACTCTGTTCTCGCCAGCGAGGCTGCCGGAGATGCAGCCGTCGCCGCAGGCGCGTAGCATCTGTACGGGTTGATCGTCTCGCGCACACCACAGGTGTGGCGCGCAAAGGAGTCGAGCGCTCTCGATAGCCAGAGGTTGAGGCATATCAGAAGGGCATGGGCTGATGAGTAGTGCGCATGGAGGTGGTCGCAGCCAGTATCACTGTTCTTTCTGCATGAAAGATCAGGCTCAGGTACGTCGCCTCGTTGCTGGACCGGGCGGTGTATACATCTGCAACGAGTGCGTTGAGGCGTGTCGGGCAGTGATCCAGGACGAACAGCTCAACTCACCGACGCCTGAGCCGCAACCCGCATCCAGTCCGGCACGAACGTTGCCGCCGTTGGCAATCTATGATCGGCTCTGCGAGCACGTTGTCGGCCAGGACGAGGCGAAGCGCGTGCTCGCCGTCGCCGTCTACAACCACTACAAGCGGATCAATACCGTTGTCGATCCTGAGGATGAGGTGGAGCTTGAGAAAAGCAACATCCTCCTCGTTGGTCCAACCGGTTCAGGCAAGACACTGCTCGCTTCGACACTGGCTCGAATTCTCGACGTGCCGTTCTCGATTGCGGACGCCACAGCGCTGACGGAAGCCGGTTATGTGGGTGAGGATGTCGAGAACATTCTCCTGCACCTGATCCAGGCGGCGGACTTCGATATCGCCCGCGCCGAACGTGGCATCATCTACATCGACGAGATCGACAAAATCGCGCGCAAAGCCGACAACCCCTCGATCACCCGAGATGTGTCCGGTGAGGGCGTCCAACAGGCGTTGCTCAAGATCATCGAAGGAACCGTGGCCTCCGTACCGCCGCAGGGCGGACGCAAGCACCCGCATCAGGAGTTCCTGCAGATCGACACCAGCAAGATCCTCTTTATCTGCGGTGGCGCCTTTGAGGCTCTGGACCAGATCATCGACCGCCGCATCACGACCGGCATTCGCAACATTGGCTTCGGATCGGCCGCTCGCACCGCCGCTGATCGCGACCACTTGTTGCGCCATCTCAGCCACGACGATCTGCAGAAATATGGATTGATCCCCGAGTTTGTTGGACGCCTGCCCGTCGTGGTGACGTTGGACCAACTCGACCAGGCGTCGCTGGTGCGTATCCTGACTGAGCCCAAGAATGCCCTGGTTCGGCAGTACGAGCGTTTCTTCGACATGGATGGAGTGGAACTCAGCTTCACGCCCGAGGCGCTGGAGGCGATTGCCGAGTACGCCATCGCCGAAGCGACCGGCGCGCGCGGTTTGCGCACGGTCGTCGAGGACTTGCTCCTTGATGTCATGTTTGAGGTTCCCGGCCGTCCTGAAGTGAAGAAGTGCGTCGTTAACGCCGACACGGTGAAGCGTCAGGAACGCCCGTTGTTGTTGAACGACCAGGGCCTTGCTGTGGAGTATGAAGCGATCCGTCGCCGCGGCGACGGACGATTGGCGCCCCGCCAGGAAAGCGCCTGATGTCCCGCGCCTCAGCGCTGAATACGCCCCGCCGAGTGCGGGTCGACGATCTCCTGGTTCAGCGAGGCGCGGCTCCAGACCTCACGACTGCTCGCGCATTGATTATGGCTGGCCGTGTCCACGGTGATGGCAGACGATACCCACAGGCTGGACAGCTGGTCGCTCGTGACGCCGAACTCGCAGTGACGGCCGGCCGAGCGTTTGTCTCGCGTGGTGGAGACAAGCTCATCGCTCCACTCGATGCCTGGCCCATTGCGACTGAAGGTCGAATCTGTCTGGATGTCGGGGCTTCAACCGGCGGGTTCACCGACGTCCTCCTACGACGTGGCGCGAGGCGTGTCTACGCAGTCGACGTCGGCTATGGACAACTGGCCGAGCCACTTCGTCGAGACGTCCGAGTGGTCTCGATGGAACGAACGCATATCTGCGATCTGTCCCAACTGCCTGAATCGGCAACGTTGGCCACTGTCGATGTCTCATTCATCGGCCTGCGACAGATCCTGCCTTGCGTTGCTGATCTTGCCGGACCGCAGT
>RKRS01000064.1 GCA_007571275.1 Dehalococcoidia bacterium | reverse complement strand
GAGAACCGCGGCTGGTACTACGCGGCCCACGCGCTTGATCGAGAACGGATTTCCATCTTCACGGTGTCCTCGGTGCGGGCGGTCTACGACCGGCTCATCGACTGGGCCAAGTCCGAGACGCCGATGGGGCGGCCAATCGACGACGCCGGGATCAAAGGCACGCTGGCCGATTTCAAGGTCCAGCTGGAGGTCTTGCAACACCTCAGCTATCGCATCCTCGACATGCTCAAGCGTGAGGAATCGCCCAACTACGAGGCTAGCCAGGTCAAGATTTTCTCTACCGAGATGATGCAACGCCTGCAGAACTTCTCGCTGCACGCGATGGGTCTCTACGGACAGCTCAACGGCAACGATGGGCGAGCGCCAATGGATGGCTCGGCTGAGAACGGTTACCTCGCCGCGGTGATGCCGACCTTCGGCGCGGGCGGCAATGAGCTGCAGCGCAACATCATCGCCCAGCGCGGCTTCGGTCTGCCCAGATCCTGACGCTGTTCTCGATTGGTCTAGATCGGCGCGCCTGTGCGCGCCTCCCGTGCGGCCAGCCAGCGACGCGAGTTCGGGGCAATCGCTTCAGGCAGTTGCGGTAACGTCTGCTGCAGCCAGCGCAAATCCGACGGCGTGTCCAGATCGAACGCCCAGACGTCAATCCGCGCCTCTCGGAATGGGACGCCCGCCTCTCCAGCCGATGCTGCGGATTGCGCGTGCGCTCTCGCAGACGACGGACCGAACTGCGGCGCGATCACGAGGGGCGGTCGCAAGAACAGACCGTTAGTACCGCCGTTGTGGGCAGGGGCGACCACCACCGCCGGGCCATCAGGCGCCGTCGAGACCAGCAGGTCGACCGCATCAGGTGTGATCAGGGGCACATCCGCGGGGACGACCAATATGGCGTCCGACTCGGCCAGCGCGTCCTGCGCGAATGACACTGCCCGGTTGTAGCCCAGCCTGAGCTCGGTCTGGTCGAGGAATTCAACTCCCAGCCGCGCCGCCTCATCTCGCGCGGCTGCATCCCGCGATGCGATAACGACGCGGTCGATGGACTCCGCTGCGGTCAACGCCGCGACGGCGTCGTCCAACATCGCCCGCACGAGTCCGTTGCGCTCGTTCACGTCCAACAACGCTGCGAGCCGACGCTTGCCTGCCGGCAGGCCTCGCACTGGTACGACGGCGACAAGCTTGCCAACGTCAGGCGGCATCAAGCACCGCTTTCAGCGTCCCTGAGGCGAGGGCCATTTTGGCGTCGACATCGATCATCAATGTTGGCATCACGACGACGCGCATTCCCGTCTCTGTCTCGATCGCTGGGGCGAGCGATGCATCCTCCTGGTCCAGGATGAACACGTTCGCCAACTCGGCATAGATGCGTGCGACGCCTAGTGCGGACACGTCGTGTCCCAACGATTGCAAAATATCCGCCGCTGGTCCCTTCACTGCCTGGCCGCCGATGATTGGGCTGACCGCGGCCACCTTGTGCTTGCTCGAGCGCACGAGTTCGCGCACGCCGGACACGCTCAGCAATGGATCGATGCTGAGAAACGGATTGGACGGCGCGATCACGATTGCATCAGCTGAAGCCAGCGCATCTCGCACGAACGGCGCGGGCTGTGCTGACTCCGCCCCGTCAAATCGAAGCGAGTGGACGGCGTCTGACGCTCGTCGTCTGACGAAGTAATCCTGGAACGCCAGCTCCCCGGCATCGGCGCAGACCACGGTGCGTAGTCGATCATCAGTGACGGGAGTGATGACGCACTCCAGACCGAGCCGTGCTGTCAGATCTCGAGTGATGTCCGAGAGCGTGTCGCCCGCCGACAATCGGTGTGTCCGGTACAGGTGTGTGGCGAGGTCGAGGTCGCCGATCATGAACCAATCCGGTCCACCCAGTTCCGAGAGTCGATCCAGAGTGCGCCGTGATTCCCCGCGTAAGCCCCAGCCGGTTTCTGGATTGACCAGATCGGACAGGGTGTACGTGATCGTGTCCAGATCGGGAGAGATATGCAGTCCGGCCCACTCCATATCGTCGCCAACATTGACGATGGCGGTGACATCCGATGGCGGAACGACGCGGACGAGTCCATCGAGGAATCGCGCCGCGCCAACGCCGCCGGCCAGCACTGCGACTCGGGTCATTGACGTTGCTCCGGCAAGTCATACAGGGTCAACGCCAGCGCGATATCACCATCATCTCGCTGAACTACCTCAGCCTCTCCGACTGAACTGCGCAAATGGATCGACAGTTGCTCGTCGCCGCTGATTTCCGCGCCCTGGTCAAATCCAATCACAACGTCTATCCCGTCTACTTGCAGGCTCAATTCGGCTTCCTGCAGCGATCCGTCTCGGTCGATCACGAGCTGTAGCGCCACATCCGCCTGATCAGTGTCTCCAACGATCTCGACGTGACGGCTGCCGTCAAGTTGTCGCTCATCTTCAACAACCGAGGCCAAAAGGCTGATCTGTCTCACGTGCGGATCGTACAACCTGTATCACTGTCGCTGACTTGCGGAAGGTTGACCCACACCCGCTCACGCGTGACGCTTTATCCAGATGCTCATCGACATGCATACGCATACGTCGGTCTACTCCACCGACAGCAACCTCCTTCCCCATGAAGCGCTCACGCGCGCTGCGGAATGCGGGATCGATGGAGTGGTCCTCACCGAACACGATCTGGTTTGGCCTGCTGAGCGCGCTGCCCAGCTGACCGAACAGGTTGGCATCCTGGTGTTGCCTGGGGTGGAGGTCACCACCGAGTTGGGGCACGTGCTCGTCTACGGACTGGACGCGCTCGTGCCGCGCATCACCGACGCCAGGCGACTGCGGGCGCTCTGCGACGAACGCAACGCGCTGATGTTCCTCGCTCATCCTGCCCGCGACCCCGGCCTGCGCGTCCCACGAGCGGCGATGGAGCTGTTCGATGGCGTCGAAGGTCTCAACGGTTGCGACGGCCCGTTGCAGAATCAGAGCGCGTCCTCGCGGGGGCGAACCAGACCGCTCCCCCCGATCGGCGGGAGCGACTCCCACGCGATGCATGAGGTCGGAACCGCAGCGACGGAATTCGCTGCTCAGATCGAAACCGTCGCCGATTTGCTGGCCGCGCTGCGCAGCAAAGATTATCGACCGACCGCGTTGCCCGACTAAGCTCAGGGCAAGGAGCAAGTCGAGTGGGCCGCTTCGAACCGTTGCCGACCGATCCGTATCAGCGCGCGCCCGGACAATACGGCGCCATCTGCGCGGCTTGCTCCGGCGAGACACAACTGGGCGCCAAATTCTGCACCAGCTGCGACGCTCTCCGCGACGACGCTGAGCGCGGACACACAGTGCGCTATGCCGCCTCGCGCTGGCTGCGTCTGGGAGCGCGTTTACTCGACACGCTGATCGTGGTGTTACTTGGCATGATCGTGTTCGTTGTGCTTGATGCCGCCGGATTTGTAGACATTGATCTACAGGATCAGGACACGCTCCAGCTCGGCGACATCAACGTGAGCACGTTGATTGCGATCGGTATCTGGTTTCTCTGGTTCGCCGCCGTCGCCCCACGTGGTCAGACGCCCGGCAAGCAGATTCTGCGGATACAGATCATCAACGCTGACGGTAGCCAAGCCTCGACCGGGCTCAACTGGCGACGTGAAGGCCTGTTTCAGTTTTTCGTCGTTGCACCATCGTTGTTCGGGGAGCCAATAATCTCTCCACCCGACGCGGTGACGCAGCTGTTGGGCTTCCTGGTGTTTCTGGTCCTGCTATCCGACGCGTCTTTCATCTTCGCCGGGACGGATAAGCAAACGATTCATGATCGGCTGTTCCGGACGCTCGTTGTCCGCATTCGCCCGGTTCGTCAGCACAGCGCGGAGCTCCGCGCTTTATGACCGCGCAATCAGCTCCGCGCCGTTTCGTCCTCGAGTGCGACGTCTGCCACCAGCCATCGGGCCCGGGCGCATTGTTCTGCGCCAGCTGTGGTGTGCTGAGCATTGATCGCCAGCGCAACTCGTATGCGGCCACCCGCCGGTTACGGCTCGGCGCGTTCGCGCTCGACTACCTCATCATCTGGTTGACGGCTGGGATTGGTTGGCTGATCTGGTTGGCCATTGTCGCGCCGCACGGTCAGTCGCCCGGCAAGTCCCTGCTTGGTCTCTACATCGTTCGAACCACCGGCGAGCAAGCCGACGCCGCATATGTCTGGCTACGCGAGTTCGGCTGGGATGCGGCGATCGGAGTCGCTGCCGTCGCCCTCTTGGCGTTGCTCGGCGCTGTGGCGGGCACAGTCGAGGAACTCTTGTTCCTCTGGTTATGGCTTACGGTCCTGTTTTGGGCGGTCTCACTGTTCGATGCCGCCTGGCTGCTCTGGGATCGCGACCGGCAGACGCTCCACGACAAGATCCTGAACACGCTCGTGGTCGAGAGAGCCAGGGAACAGCGCTGACGTTCCCTGTTGTTCTGTCGTAACCTCCGCTCGGAGGCCACTGATGTCCACCCCTCGGCCTCGCGCGCTGCGCCCCGAGCACTGTCCCGTATGTGACGAGTATCCGGGCGTCGGTGTGTTCTGCAGTAAGTGCGGTGTGCTCATGTCGCACCCGACCTCGGGTGACTACGCGGCGCCATATCTGCGTCGGCTCGCCGGCGAGCTCCTGGACCTGCTCATGTTCGTGCTGCTGCCGATCTGGCTGTACTGGATGTGGTTCTCCTCGCGTGACGGTCAGTCGCCAGCCAAGTCGTTGCTCGATTTGTATGTCATCCACGAGTCAGGGCAACCAATCACCCCTCAGCGGATGTGGGTGCGTGAGCTTGTGATCAAACGGCTGCTGCTTGGTTTGCTTGGCTACGCCTCGGTCTTGCTCGGCCCAACCATCAACGCCGCCTGGATCCTGATGAACCCTGACCGCCAGTGCGTCCACGATCGAACGGTTGGAACTCTGGTCGTCGTGCGACGCGAAGCGCCGGAGCTTGCCAAGCCCGAGCCGCAGTTCAATCAGCAGGACGTGCGGCTGCCACCACCCGCGCCGAGTGGTCCGCGAGTGAAACCGATTCCGCCCGCTGTCGCAGTGTCGAGCCGCGCTGTCGGTCGCAGCGACGCGCGACGACCAACGCCGAAATCGCTACCAACCTCTCCCAAGCTCGAGGCGCTTGAACTGGAGCGGCCCATGCTCTCACAGACCGAATACGAGCGCCGTCGACGCAGACTGCTCAAGCAGCTGGAAGAATCCCGCTGAAGCGCTATGAGCAACCCGAGGTCGCGCCACAGTTCATGCAGCGGAAGCAGGAGCCAGACCGCACCATGATCGAGCCGCATTCGGCGCACGGCGGCGCGTCGAGCTGATTCTGGAATCCGCTCTGCGTCACATCGTCGACCAACGGCAGTCTCGCCGCTGCTGGCATGACCGGAGCCGGCCCAGCTGACTCATCCGCCAGCTTGACTTCGTCTGGCGACATCGCCATCCGACCCTGCTTGGCGATGCTGTCAGCTGACTCATCGATGAGGTACTTCGTTCCCATCCAGCGGAATACGTAGTCGAGGATGGAGTCGGCGTGCGGGATCTCCTTCGACCGGGTCCAGCCGCTCGGCTCGAAGCGCATGTGCGCAAACTTCTTGACCAGCGTCGAGAGCGGTACCCCCGACTGCAACGCGACGGACGTCAATGTCCCCACGGCGTCCATCAGGCCTGAGACCGCCGAGCCTTCCTTCGAGATATGGACGAACACCTCACCGGGGTTGCCGTCCTCGAATTCGCCGATCGTCATGTACCCCTCGTGCTCGCCGATCGTGAATTTGTGTGTCAACGCCTTGCGTTCGTCCGGCAATCGGTGTCGGCGATAGGCGGGCGGCGACTTGGCGCTCTCCAGGACGACAGGCGTGTCGCTCGGCAACGACGGTCCAGGCTCGCTCTTCACATCCGCGACGGCTTCGCCAGTGCGCTCTCCCGTTTCCAACGGCTGGATGCGTTTCGAGTTGTCGCGGTAGATGGCGACCGCCTTGACGCCCAGTTTCCAGGCGTCGATGTAGGTCTGCATGATTTCTTCGACGGTCGTATGCTCCGGCACGTTGACCGTCTTGGATACCGCGCCCGAGAGGAACGGCTGCACGGCGCCCAGCATTCGGATGTGACCAGACGGCGCGATGCTGCGCTGTCCTGACTGCGCTTTGAACGCGCAGTCGAAGATCGCCAAGTGTTCAGGATTGAGGTCGGCAGAACCTTCAATCGTTCCGCTGTCGTCGATGCGCTTGCCGATGCGCTCGATCACGTCTTCTGCGTAGCCCAGCCGACGCAGCGCGGCGGGCACGGTGCGGTTGACGATCTTGAAGTATCCCCCCCCGGACAGGTTCTTGAACTTCACCAGCGAGATATCCGGCTCGACGCCGGTGGTATCGCAGTCCATCATGAAGGCGATCGTCCCTGTCGGCGCCAGGACGGTGGCCTGCGCGTTGCGATAGCCGTGCGCCTCGCCCAGGGCGACGGCCTGTCGCCAGGCGTCCTCCGCAGCGGCGCGGACCACACCGGGCACGCTCTGCAGACCATCGATCCTGCCAACGGCCGCCTGATGCTTGCGCATCACGCGCAGGAACGAATCTCGGTTCGCTGCGTATCCGGAGAACGGGCCAATGCGCTCGGCGATTCGTGCCGATTGCAGATAGGCCTCGCCGGTCATCAGCGCGGTGACCGTGGCTGCCAGTGCGCGGCCTTCGACGGAGTCATAGGGCAGGCCGCGGGCCATCAACAGCGCGCCGAGGTTCGTGTAACCGAGCCCGAGCGGTCGGTATTTTTCCGAGTTCTCAGCGATCAGCGGTGACGGGTAAGACGCGTTCGAGACCAGAATTTCCTGCGCCGTGATCATCACACGGCAGGCGTGGCGGTATGCCTCAGCATCGAATTCGTGCGTCTCGAGGTCGTAGAACTTGAGTAGGTTCAGCGAGGCGAGATTGCAGGCCGTGTCGTCGAGGAACATGTACTCGGAGCATGGATTCGATGCGTAGATGCGATCGGTGTTCGAGCATGTGTGCCAGTCGTTGATCACAGTGTCGAACTGCATGCCCGGGTCGCCGCACTGGTGCGTCGCCGCCGAGATGGCGCGCAGAATCTCCCGCGCCGGAATCTGATCGACAACCTCGCCGGTGACGACCTCACGCGTCGACCACATCCCATTCGCTTCGACCGCCTGCATGAACTCATCCGTGACACGGACCGAGTGATTGGCGTTTTGGAACGAGACCGAAGAATAGGCGTCGCCATTCAGCGAGCCGTCATAGCCGGCATCGATCAACGCCCACGCCTTGCGCTCCTCGTCGGCCTTGCAGTTGATGAAATCCATTACGTCGGGGTGATCGGTGTTGAGGATGATCATCTTTGCCGCGCGACGGGTCTTGCCGCCGGACTTGATCACGTTGGCGAATGCGTCGTAGCCGCGCATGAAGGACACCGGTCCCGACGCCTTGCCGCCGCCAGTCAGCGACTCCCGACTCGAGCGCAGGGTCGACAGGTTCGAGCCGGTGCCGCTGCCCCACTTGAAGAGCAGCGCCTCACGCTTGGCCAGGTCCATGATCGACTCCATCGAATCCTCGACGGAGTTGATGAAGCAGGCCGAGCACTGCGGCGTCTCCTCGATGCCGACGTTGAACCAGACCGGCGAGTTAAATGCCGCGTGTTGGTTGATCAGCAGATAGCGCAGCTCCTGCGCGAACGCTGACGCCGCCGCGCCGTCGTTGAAATAGCCGCCTTCACGACCCCAACGCGTGATCGTCTCGACGACGCGGTCAACCAGCGTCTTCATCGAGGTCTCGCGCTGCGGAGTCCCCGCTTCGCCCCAGAAGTACTTCGAGGCGACAATGTTGGTCGCGGTCTGTGACCAGAAGGACGGCGTCTCGATGTCGGTCTGCTCGAAGATCGTGTCGCCGGTATCGGAGGTGATCGCCGCGGTGCGATACGTCCACTCGATCTGCGCGTAGACGTCCTCGCCGGGCTGCGTGAAGTATCGGCCAATCAGGGGCTCGCGCACAGCGCGAGCGGCAGTGGGGGCAGCGGCATGCTCCTCGACGGCAGCCTCCCCGGCGAACGCAGTGGTCGCCTCGTCAGCCACATCGGAGTGGTCGTCGATGTGAGCCATGTCCGCGCTCCTAGGTCATTTAATGTGACATGCTTGTTCGTAAATTGCAAGCCAGTGCCACCGGCGGTTCCTTTGTTGTGCTCCTATCTCCGGTCAGTGAGGGCAGGCCAACACTTTGTGGAGCGCACAAATGCTCAACAGTATTAACAGTTGAACCGATCACAGACTACTGATGCTAGTCGGCCGAATCAACAGCTGACTTTGCCATTCGAAGCCTCCATATAGACATAAATTCAGGAGCTTTGAGCACGGGGCACACAGTGAGTCCTCCGAGTAGGTTTCGTCGCAGCGCAAGCGCCGGACTTCCCGCTCGCTGCACACAGCGAGTTTTCCGGGCAGATTTCGACCGCAGGGCTACACTAGACGCACTGGCAGGCCCGTGCCGGTCGCTGCCAACATCTCCACCGAGAGAGTTGAGAACGTGGACGCACCAATCCATCTGCCCCTCCTGCCCTGTGGCGTCGGATCGACCCGCCATACCAATGCCGCCGAAGCGACGGCTGAAGTCCTTGAGGATTACTGGCGTCTGCCGTTCTGG
>RKRS01000198.1 GCA_007571275.1 Dehalococcoidia bacterium | reverse complement strand
GCCGCCAGCGATTCGCCGCCGACCAGCGCGTAGCGGGAACCCTCAGTCGCGGAAATGATGTTGAGCTGCTCCAGCGTGAGCCACTGGAGCCAAGTGAGACAGACCGCGCCCGGCCGTGGCGCGAGCGTGACCGGGATATATCCGTTGCGAGAGCGGACCGGGCAATAGGCGACATCGAATCCCCTGAGGATCGTCGGTACCGTCGGAATGCCTTGCAGGTCCGCTGCCGTTTCCGCCAACTTGTCGTGCAGCTGTCTCGGATACGCGTTACTGCCGACCGCGAGCAGCGCAATGCGCCCGCGCGTGTCGGGGTGCGAATCCAACGGCCAGGTCTTGCCGGCGCGATAGCAAACCGGGCCGCGGTTGTCTCGGTTGCGCGCGTCGGGGTAAAGGACGGGTACCTTCCGCAGGCTGGGCCAGCTTGCGACGTGGGTGGGAGTCGTCATATCGACACGGTAGCGGCGAGTGCTACTAGGTCCGAGCGGCGGTAGTCTGAGCGCACAACGCGCACGGGTTGGTGAGAGTGAGGAACGGGTGATGATGCGATATCGCCGGCTGGGGCGGACGGGCCTGGTGGTTTCCGAGATCGGGCTCGGCGGAGGCGGGATTGGACACGTGTGGGGCGAAACGTCCGACGAGGCGATCGCCGAGACGATTGCGCTCGCCATGCGCGAAGGGATCAACTTCTACGATGTCGCGCCGGGCTACGGAAACGGAGCTGCCGAGCGCAATCTCGGTCGGGCGCTGCTCGAAGCCCCGGAACGGCGGGGTGAGCACATGCTGGTCGCGACCAAAGTATCGCTCACTGAGAATGATCTGGCCGACATCCCGGCTGCCGTAGAACGCAGCATCAACGAGTCGGCTGAGCGGCTGCGGCGCGAACGGATCGATGTCTTCCAACTGCACAACATGATCACGCCGGAGCGCGGGCAGTTTCGCCGCTCTGTCTCGGTCGCCGACGCCATGCTGGCCTTGGAAACGCTGCACAAACTGAAGCAGGACGGCCTGACCCGATACATCGGCATTACTGGCATGGGCGACGCGCAATCGGTACGGCAGGTGGTCCGGGATGGGGCGCTGGACACCGTCCAGGTCTATTGCAACCTGTTGAATGACTCGGCGGTTCGGCCACTGCCGGCAGGATCGACGCTGCACGACCACGGCCAACTGCTGCCGCTGGCGGCGGAGCTTGGACTGGGCGTCATCGGTATCCGCAATCTCGCAGCGGGCGCATTATCCGACGCAGTGGATCGCCCGGTCGAGTCTGACTCCTTGGTCGCCCATGATTTCCGACGAGCGGACCGGTTGCGGTTCCTGGAGGCGGACGGCGTGCCGCTGTCACAGTGGGCTGCGCGCTTTGCGCTTGAGCAAGCGGCAATCTCGACGATTGTGCCGGGAGTCAAGAATGCCGCAGAATTGGCCGACCAGATCGCCGCCATTGATCTACGGGCGCTCTCGGACGATGAGCAGGGGCGGATCGAGGAACTGCGCCGGAGCGACTTCGGGGTTCGACAGGCAGACGACCGTGTGTTGTAAACATCAAACGAAGAAATACCGATCGGCGAATGATGTGAGGAACATTGCCGCCTGTGGGCTGTAATCTACAGCCGCAAGTGGAAGCGTTGAGAGTGGTTGTGTGAACGAGACCGAGATTCCTGACATCGTAATTCGCCGGCTACCGCTGTACGCGCGTGAACTGGGACTCCTGGCGGGTGAGGGTCGTGAATTTATTTCCTCCCAGGAGCTGGGTCAGCGTCTGGGCGTCACGCCTGCGCAGATTCGCAAGGACCTGTCCTACTTCGGACGGTTCGGCAAACGCGGTCGCGGATATGAGGTCGTGGGGTTGCGCGAGCGCTTGCGCAGCATCCTGGGCCTGAACGGCCGGGTGAAAGAGATGGTGCTCGTCGGTGTTGGTCAACTCGGTCGCGCGGTCCTGGGCTATGGCGGATTCCGTCGCGGCGGGTTCGAGGTGGTTCGGGTATTCGATTCCGATCCGAAACAGATTGGCAGCATGATTGACAATCACCGCGTCGATGATGTGGCGTCGCTCCCGAAGTACCTGGAGCGCACAAGGGTCTCGATGGGTATCGTGGCGGTGCCTGCTGAGGCCGCGCCGTCGGTGATCGACCTGCTGGTCGCTGGCGGAGTGCGCGCGATTCTCAGCTACGCCCCGATCGCGACAAGCGTGCCACGGGGTGTGCACCTGCGGCGCATCGATCCGGTAATGGAGCTGGAAAGCATGGCCTACTACCTCGAGGAGCCGTTTGACGGCTACGTCGAGGATCACCAGTCGGACATGACGTCGCGCTAGCCGACGACTGCCTCAGCGAGCCTCGTTACCACTGAGCGCGCCTTCCTGAGCCAACAGGTTGGGTCCAACGACGTCGAGATTATCGAGCGCCTCCGCCGCGCCCAGCGCGACGGCGTCCTCCGCGTTATCGGCAATCGTGACGGGAATCCCGATCTGCTCAGCCAGATAGACATCGATGCCCTGCAAGCGAGCCGCGCCCCCGGTGAGCATCATGCCGCGATCGATGATGTCGGCGGTGAGCTCGGGCGGCGTCCGCTCGAGCGTGCTGCGGGTGACTTCTATGAACGTCTGCAACACTTGCTGGATCGATGGGACCAGCTCATTGGCCGTGATCGTGACGCTGCGCGGCATACCACTGGACTGATCGCGGCCACGCACTTCGGAGCGGACGGGATCTTCGACCGGAACCGCTGATGCCGACGCGAATTTGAGTTCCTCGGCCGTCGGTTCGCCGATCAACAGGTTGTGACGCCGCTTGACGTGCTCGGCGATTGCCTCGGTGACGACCTGACCGCCAACGCGGGCCGACTCCCAGACCACAACCCCATACATGGAGAGCACCGCGGCCTCAGAACGCCCAGCGCCCAGATTGCCGATCAGCGCTCCGCGCGGATCACCCATCGGCACGCCTGCGCCGATGGCGGCGGCCAGCGGGTTAGCGATCAGATGCGCAGGTCGACGGGACCCGGCCTGCTCGGCGGCGTCACGAACCGCTCGCTGTTCGACGTTGGTCACGCCTGCCGGAGTGGCGATCATCACTTCCGGGCGGACAAGATTGAAACGTCCGGTCACGAGGGACATGTAATAGCGGAGCAATGCCTCAACGATCAGATAGTCGTCGATCACGCCTTCGCGCATGGGGCTGATGACGCTGACGGAATCGGGCGCCCGACCGAGCATGCTGGCGGCGTCGCTGCCAGCGGCCAGAACCGCATGTTCCTGGTTCGAGAGTGTGACGACAGTAGGTTCGTCGATCACAATCCGTCCGCCGCGTCCCGGCACGGCGATTCTGAGTCTGGAAGTACCGAGATCAATACCGAGTCTCTTGGTGAAAAACATGAGCTCCGCTTAGGTTCATCCGTTCGCTCAGCCTCAGTTGGTCAGTGTATCGAGACGTGGGACCTGCTCGATATCAGCGCCGAGTGTCCTGAGTTGCCCGGGGAGATCGGCGTAACCGCGCGCGAGATGACGAATACCGTAGGCGCGACTCTCGCCGTCGGCGGCGAGGGCGGCAACGATCAAGGCAGCGGTAGCGCGGATGTCGGTACCACGAACCACCGCGCCGGACAAGCGCACCGGTCCATTGATCGCGGAGACTGAGCCGCCCGCAATGATGTTGGCGCCAAACTTGCGCAGCTCGTCGAGGTGCTGCATGCGGTTCTCGAACACCCGCTCGTGCACGATCGAGGTCCCTTCAGCCTGGGTCAGGAGTGCCGTGATCGGCGCTTGCAAATCCGTCGCGAAGCCGGGATAGGGGAGCGCTTGCACGTTGGTAGCACGCAGGCTGGTCGCCGAGTCCAGTGAGAGTTCGAGTTCATCGTCAGAGCGGCGGATGGATACTCCCACTTCGCGGAACTTGGCCAGCAACGACTCAAGATGGACAGGCTCGACTCCGCGCAGGCAGATCTGGCCTCGTGTCGCAGCTGCGGCAATCAACAGGGTGCCGGCCTCGATCCGATCCGGAATCAGCTCGTGGTCAGCGCCGACAAGCCGTTCGACGCCATCGATGGTGATCGTGTTGTGGCCGGCGTGGGAAATCCGGCCGCCCATGCTGTTGAGCATCTCGGCGAGGCAGACGATCTCAGGCTCCATGGCCGCGTTGACGATCCGTGTGCGTCCACTGGCCAGCACAGAGGCGAGGAGCAGATTCTCGGTGCCGAGCACACTGGGGTAATCCAGCACGATCGTCGCGCCGCGCAGTCCATTGGGAGCATGCGCGATCGTGCGGCCGCCGATTGATTCGACACTCGCGCCGAGGGCTTGAAAGCCGGCCAGATGGACATCGAGTGGTCGTGCGCCGATCACATCACCGCCAGGAGCGCCGCAGCTGGCCTGGCCAGTTCTGGCGAGCAACGGGCCCATGACCAGGAAGGACGCCCGCAGGGCCGCCGCAAGATCGTCGGGCGGCGCGCCGCCGCAGACGCCAGACGGGCGAATGTTGATCTCGTCGTCCGTGAACTCCGACTCGACACCGAGGATGGTCAGAATGTCGAGGAAGCGATGCACATCCTCGATGTGCGGCACACGACGCAGGCGCGACGCGTCATCCGACAGCAGCGCCGCGGCGAGACAGGGCAGCGCGGCGTTCTTGGCTCCGTTGACGCGCAGCTCGCCGACGAGTCGGCGCTGGCCGTTGATTTGCAGGTAGGGTTCAGCGTCGGCATTCATACGCTGACTGTAGCTACCGACGCAACTGGACGGATCGCGCTAGGCGCTTGGCCGACCCATCTCGCGGCCACTGCCGCCGCGGCGTCGGCGATGCTCCAGTACTCGCAGGCGCTGGAGCGAGCGTGAAAGCGCGGCCTGGGCGCGTGCGCGATCAGCGTCAGTTGCCTGTTCGAGGCGTTCGAGCGCCCGTTGACGCGCGGCTTCTGCGCGCTCAGCGTCGATCTCTGAGCCGTGTTCAGCAGCGTCGGCGAGCACCGTGACTTCGTCCGAATGAACTTCCAGGAAGCCGCCACTGATGAAGTACTCTTCGACGCCGTTACCCTTCTTCACGCGCAGCTCGCCAGACGCCAGCGAAGTGATCAGGGGCGCGTGGTTAGGCAGAATGCCGAGCTCGCCAAGCGAGCCCGGCGCGACGACCTCATCGACGTCTTCCTGGCGCAGCAGACGGCGCTCGCCGGTGATGATCTCAAGCGTGAGCGGCATGGCGGCGTCTCCCCCATTGCAACCAGTTTGCGGAATACGTGCGCTTAGGCGGCGGCTTCCTCGGCGATGCGTGCGCCCTTTTCCACAGCCTGCTCGATAGTGCCGACGTTGAAGAAAGCCTGCTCAGGCAGTGCGTCGTGCGTGCCGTCGAGGATCTCCTTGAATCCGCGCACGGTGTCGCGGACGGAGACGTACTCGCCAGTCAGACCGGTGAACTGCTCGGCGACGAAGAAGGGCTGCGTCAGGTAACGCTGGATGCGACGCGCGCGGGCGACGGTCTGCTTGTCCTCCTCGGAAAGCTCATCGACACCGAGGATGGCGATGATGTCCTGGAGGTCCTTGAAGCGCTGGAGCACGCGCTGCACTTCACGAGCGACGTCGTAGTGTTCCTGTCCGACGATCTTGGGGTCAAGCGCCCGGCTGAAGGAGGTCAGCGGGTCGACAGCGGGATAGAAGCCCTGCGAGGCGATCGCGCGCTCGAGCGCGACGACTGCGTCGAGGTGACCGAAGGTGGTGGCGACGCCGGGGTCGGTGTAGTCGTCGGCCGGGACGTAGATGGCCTGGAACGAGGTAATCGAGCCGCGGTTGGTCGAGGTGATGCGCTCTTCCAACTCGCCCATCTCGGTTGAGAGCGTCGGCTGGTACCCCACAGCTGAGGGCATCCGACCGAGCAGCGCGGATACTTCCTGGCCAGCGAGGGTGTAACGGTAGATGTTGTCGATGAACAGCAGCACATCCTGGCCCTGCTCGTCGCGGAAGTGCTCGGCGAAGGTGAGACCGGTCAGCGCGACGCGCAGGCGCACGCCGGGCGGCTCGTTCATCTGACCGAAGACGAGCACCGTCTTGTCGAGCACGCCTGATTCGCGCATCTCGTGCCAGAGGTCGTTGCCCTCGCGCGAGCGCTCGCCCACACCGGCGAAGACGGAGTAGCCGCCGTGCTCGGTGGCGATATTGCGAATCAGCTCCTGGATGACAACGGTCTTGCCCACGCCCGCGCCGCCGTAGGCGCCAATCTTACCGCCGCGGGTGAAGGGGCAGATCAGATCGATGACCTTGATCCCGGTCTCGAGGATGGTCGTCTCGGCGGCCTGCTCCTCGAAGCTGGGGGGTGTGCGGTGAATCGGCGAGCGAATGCCGTCGGACGGCATCTCGCCGAGACCATCCAGCGGCTCACCGAGCACGTTGAAGAGGCGGCCCAGGGCGATCTCTCCGACCGGCACCGCGATCGGCTGGCCGAGGTCGGCCGCGTTGTCGCCGCGCTTCATGCCGTCGGTGGAGTCCATGGCCAGGCAACGGGCTCGATTGTTGCCAAGATGCTGCTGCACCTCAGTCACGACCTGCGTGCCGCTACCCATTGTGATGGTTACACCGCTGAACAGCGAGGGCAGACTGTCGGGTGGGAATTCGACATCGACGACGGTGCCGATTACCTGTACTACTGTGCCATCAGCCATGTGGTTCTCCCATCTGTGGGCTGCCTAGGTCGCGCCGACCAGATTGGTCGACTGCTCGACGCACTGGTCGGACAGCCATGTGAGTTCAAATTGTGTCAGATCGTCGACCTGCCAGTCGGACGGCAGATCGAGGTCATTGGTGAGTTCGCTACGCACGAGGACGACCTTCATGCCCGCGGCGCTGGCTGACTCGACCCCCGCCGGGGCGTCCTCAACCGCGATGCACTCAGCTGGATCCAGCCCGAGCTTCGCGGCGGCTTTCAGATAAATCTCGGGCGAGGGTTTACCCATTGCGACTTCGTCGCCGGCGGTGGTCTGGTCAAAGTCGTCACGAAGCCCGGCGCCGATCAGCGCCGCCTCAACCCACATACGGTGCGACGAGCTGGCCACAGCGATGGGCACGCCTGCTTCGCGCAACTGACTGACCAGCTCGCGCGCGCCCGCAATCAGCGGGGCGCCAGCCTGATACTGCTGGAGCACGTCGGCGTTGTAGCGAGCCTCGAACTGGGCAAACGACATCGTAATCGGATAGCGCTCACACAGATCGTCCCAGGTGCTGGTCAGTGTGGTGCCGAGGTAGCGGAAGTAGTCTTCGAGCGGAAAGTCGACGCCTTGTTCGGCGAGAATCTGACGGACTGCCTCATAATGCAGCGGCTCGGAGTCGAGCAACACACCGTCCATGTCGAAGATGACTGCTGCGGGCATGCGACTAGCCTTTGAGCGCTTCAACGCCGCCGGTGATATCGAGCAATTCGGACGTGATCTGCTCCTGGCGTGCCTTGTTGTAGACGAGCGTGAGGTCAGCGATCATCTCGTTCGCCGCGTCGGTCGCGTTACGCATGGCGACCATACGCGCAGACTGCTCGGAGGCGGCCGCCTCCAGCACCGCCTGGTAGACGAGCAGGTCGACGTAGCGCGGCAGCAGGTCGGCCAAGACCTCCTGCGGTGACGGCTCGAAGATGTACTGCGTCTCACCCGACGAGCCTTCGTCCTCGGACGGCGGTGGGTCGACGGGCAGGATCGGAACCGTGACCGGTACCTGTGAGACAGTGTTGATGAATGAAGCGTAGACGAGCAGTACCCGGTCGACGCGGCCTTCGGTGTAGTCATCGATGGCGATGCGCGAGATCGGTTGCGTCTCAGCCAGGCCGGGGTAATCGCCAAGCTCCTGGAAGCTCGCGCGGAAGTTGATACCAAAGCGCTGGAAATAGTCGCCGCCCTTGCGCCCCACCGGGATCATCGAGATATCGCCAGAGCCTCCGGCCTCTGGTCCCAGCACGATTTCGCCAGTGTGTCGCTCGAGGTTGGCGATCAGACCACCGCAGAGACCGCGGTCGGGGGTGATCAGAATGACGGTCGTCTCGTTAATCTCGCGTCGCTCGAGCAGCGGGTGAGCCGTATCCGGGTCGCCGGCGATCGAGGAGAGATGACCAAGCACGGACTGCATCTTCTCGGCATACGGTCGCGCCTGTAGCGCACGGTCCTGGGCGCGGCGCATCTTCGACGCAGCCACCAGCTGAATGGCATTGGTGATTTTGGCCGTGTTCTCGACCGAGCGGATGCGTCGGCGGATTTCTCGGGTGTTGGCCATCGACCGTTGCTGCTCTCTGTTGCGCTGTCAGTTTGCCGCGGTTGACCTAGAAGGGAACCGTGTCCTTGAACGTCTGCAGGGCCGAAGTCAGCGCTGCCTCGTCGTTGTTGGACAGCTGCCCGGAGTCGGCGATGCTACCGAGCAGGTCACGATGCGAGGTATTCAGGTACTCGCTCGCGCCATTGGCGAAATCGTTGACCTTGTTGACAGGCACATCGTCGAGGATGCCGGCGTTTGCGGCGAAGAGCAGCGCGACCTGGGTCGACAAGGCGAGCGGTTGCTGCTCGGGCTGAACCAGCAGCGCGGAGAGTCGCTGGCCACGCTCGAGCTGGCGTCGGGTCGCGGCGTCGAGGTCCGAGGTGCCGAACTGGGCGAACGCCTGCAGCTCGCGGAACTGGGCCATGTCAATGC
>RKRS01000101.1 GCA_007571275.1 Dehalococcoidia bacterium | reverse complement strand
CTGCTCCTCCGCGGACAGCTCGTCGACCAGCAACTGGGCTTCGGTCTCGGCATCCTCCCAAGCAAACACCAGATCCCAGTCGACACCTGCTGCAAGCCGTTCGCAGCTCCCCGATTGCTGGTACGGCAAGCGGTAGGAGAGCAGTTCGAAGCGGGTGCTGATGGTGCAGGACTGTCCGGGCTTGAGCGAACGCCGGCGGATTGTTCTTCCTGGTCTTGATCGTGCATGATTCGTCGCCGACAAACCGACGCAACTCAGGTTCATTCGAGTCAGGAGCGACCGAGAGATACCAGTAACAACGCCGCTGCTCATCCATCGACAGCACATCCACACGCTGTTGCCGATTGAAGTTGTCCGCATCTGCGGTGAGTTCGAGTCATTGAATGCGCACGAGGGTGTCAGCCGGGACCGGTTCTGTGGCAATGACGACGATGTCGCTCTGCGAGTCCTCGGCCATTGCCAAGCGCAGCCCCACATACGTGGCTGACGGCCTCGGATCTTCGCAGGCGCTGACAGCGTCGACGATCAGCGTCGCCGCAATGGCAAATGTGGCGCAGGCAAAGATGAACTTCATCGCGGTCGTCATCGCGTCGCAGGGTAACTTGCGGTCGCCGCCGATTGGCGATGTTACCGACCAACTCGACAGACCACTTCTCAGGACAGAATTCGGCGTTTAGCCAACCCCCACCGCCAGAGAGCGGGTTGCTCGCTCGCTCCGATCACGCAGTGTGTTCGGCGGAGTTCCGGTGACCTCGATGGGGGCGATAATCGTCTTGCGACCGAGACGCTCTTCCAGGTCTTCCAAAGGCGGCTCTTCCAGCCACAACTCCAACGCTTCCGTCAGCATCGCCTTCGCTTCTTCGAGTGTGTCCCCCTGGCTGGCGACATCCAGTTCAGCGCAATAGGCGACATACCCGTTGTCCTGCCAGAAGATGACGGCGGTCAAATGCAGGGTGTCAGTCGCGTCCAATTCCATTGCGCCCTCCGCTCATCTGCAGTTGATGTATTCAGCCTATCTGCGACCAAACAGGTTGGACGTCTCTAGCGCCGATTGGCGGTGAAGCCTGGACCCCGCCCCCGCTCCCAGACCTTTGCCCTGGCGACGTCCTCGTTGAAGTCGATCCCCCAGCCCGGTCTGGTCGGCAGCTCGAGGTGACCGTCCACGATCTCCAGCGGCCCGCCGCCGAGGTCATCTTTCCAGGGCACGTCGTCGATGTCGATCTCCATGATCCGCACATTGGGAACCGTCGCGCAGAGGTGCAACGCGTGCATCGTGGCGAGGTGCGAGTAGTAGTTGTGCGGCGCGCAATTGAGCTCGTAGCTCTCGGCCAGCAGGGCCACATCGCGCGAACGGGCGAAGCCCTGCCAGGGCACATCGATCATCACATTGTCCATCGAGCGCTGCTCGAAGTAGGGTCGATAGTCGCGGATCGTGTAGAGGTTCTCGCCCGATGTGATCGGCACACTGGTCTGGCGACGGATATCGGCCAGCGCTGCTGGTTCGTACATATCAATCTCGACCCACATCATTTCCAGATGCTCAAGCGACTGGCAAATCTGTCGCGCGACCAGTGGCGTGCAGTTGAAATTGAGGTCAAGCGCGATCTGCACATCAGGCCCGGCGCCCTGTTTGAGCGCGCCGATGTAATCGGGAATGTGTCGCAACAACGAGGGAATCGCGTTGCGGTCGATGTTGTCCGTGCCGCCCCAGCCCGGACCGTAGACGCCGGTCGGATCGCCGGGGAACACGATGTTGGTCTTCAGCGCATGGAACCCCTTGTTCCGCACTTCCTCGCCGAGCCTGACCACGTCATCCATGCTCCGCAGCGGCGGCGCGCCGACGACCCAATCCTCGCCGTTGTCCCAGAGGATCTGGTCGTAGCTGCGGGCCCGCGACGAGCCGCAGTGCGACCAGTAGATCATCTGCCGCTCGCGGGTGGGACCGCCGAAGAGCGAGTAGACCGGCACGTCGAGCGCCTTGCCCTTGATGTCCCAGAGCGCCAGTTCGACCCCGGCGATCGCCTTCGCTGCAATCCCGCCGGGTGACTGCCGCGCCAGGCGGTACATGTCCCAGTAGCGCGCCTCGACCGCTAGTGGATCGCGACCGAGCAGGATCGGCTCCATGTCGGTGATCGCGCCGACGATCCCGTACGGGTTGCGTCCGTCCGACATCTCGCCGTAGCCCGTGATGCCCTCAGAGGTTCGTACCGCCACAAACTGCCACGGCCGCCAGCCGGCGTCGACGACGAACGTTTCAATCTCGGTGATCTGCATCTCGGAACCCCCTCAATCGACCAAATCGACTTGCCACAGCTGCAGGCTAGCTCCACGTGCGCAGTTGCTAGATTGGTCGCGGAGGCTGCTTTGTGAGCGATGTGAACGATCAAGCAGAGATGCTCTCGCCCTACCGCGTCCTCGACCTGACCAGCGAGCGCGGACAGTTCGCCGGCAAGTTGCTGGCCGACCTCGGCGCCGATGTGATCAAGGTCGAGCCGCCCGAGGGCGATCCCGCGCGTCATCGCGGCCCATTCGTTG
>RKRS01000004.1 GCA_007571275.1 Dehalococcoidia bacterium | reverse complement strand
GCTGTGCCAGGGTGGCGCAAGCGCGCTGGAGTCCCTGGCCGAATCGAGAATTCGCCGAGCGACCATGTTCATGTAGTCGGGGTTGTCTACGTACTCCAGCCAGGTGCGGTCGGCCTTGACGCGCTCATATTCACGAACCCAGCTGGAGAGAATGCGGCGGATTAGGCGGTCCTGAGCGCGCTGCTGCTGTTGATCGGGACGCTCCGACTCGGCGTCAGCCTGGACGTCGATGATGTATCGCAGATAGAAACGGTACGGACAGGTCAGATATGTCTCGAGGGACGCAGCGGTCCAGATGCGCTCAAGTGGTCGCCAGCTGCCGCTCGCGGCGCCCAGCTCAAGCCGCCCATCATAGTCGGTGAAGGTTGGCTCGTTGCGCTGGCGACGGGCATGGCGGGCGGCATCCGATTCGGACCAGAGCGCTGGCACGAGCATGGCGGCATCGACGTCGGGCGCGGTCAGCAGGGCGAGGTCGAAGCTGTGTCCATCGGGGGCCTTGAGCGTGGCTGACCAGTCGTCGGCTGCGACTGCGGACGCGGATGGCGTTGCTGTCACAATCGACGAATCGATCCGCACGATTCGCCCGCTTGCGATCAGACTCGCCTCCGAGGGCGGCGCGCTCGATCCCTGCGCCGTTTCAGCTGCCGCCTCCAGGATCAGTGATGAGGGTCGCGCCGGTCCGCCGACGGCGCTGCTGCGCCTGCTCCAGCTGGCCGTGAACTGCCGCCTGGCGGCCAGGCGGGCGAGCGACCATGCGTGGCGATCACTGCTGACGCGGTCGCGCTGCAACGCGAGGGCGTCGGGGATACGCGCGTTGATATCGGCGCGCTGATCATCGGTCAGGAGCGGGTCCTGTCGTCCGACGGCGGGGAAGAGCTGCTCGGCGACACCGGCGACGAACACGGCCTCGTAGCGGATGCCGCGCGCCGGACCGGTCGCTGCGCCGACGTTGACGCCGCCGACCAGCCGTTGTGGGTTTCGCACCACGCGTGATCTGAAGGCGCGGTTAAGGGCGGTGAGGCCGTCCTCGGGCGACCAGCGAGCGCCGAGCGCGCTGTGCGCGGGTAGCTGGCCGAGCGTGTCGCGGACGGCCGCGATCAGCTCCGGCGCGCCTGGTTGATCGTCGCAGTAATCGTCGATCGCTTGCAGCAGGACGGCGGCGGCCGTGTCCCATGAGTCGGCCGCTTCGAGGTCACGGCTGCGCTGGCACAGGTCATTGACGAGCGCCGCCAGTTCGTCAGCGTCGTCGGTCGAGTCGGCCTCGAGCCGATGCCGCATTTCGCGCAGTCCGCGAGTGCAGCCGGCGTCGAGAGCGATCCGTTCCCAGCGCGCTGGTCTTCGCGCCAGGCCCAGTGGTCGCTCTCGCAGCGACCGGTGCGAGAGCCAGTCGAGCAATGCGCTGCGCTCAACGCTGCCGGGATCGAGCAGCAATCGGGTCAGCGTGAGGGCGGCGTGACCGATGGGCGTATGGACGAGCTGGCGACCACCGATTCTCCAGGCGGAGATGTCAGCTCGTTCGAGCGCGGCGCAAATCCGATCATCGGCGGGCGCTCCCTGCTGGTGCAGGATGGCGATGCGATGGAAGGCGACGCCATCACGGCCCAGCTGCAGAATGCGGCTCGCAATCTCGTCGGTCTCCGCCGTCGGGTCGCCGACGCTGAAGTATTGGTCAGGCGCGCGTGCTGACGCAGCGATGCTCGAGTGGATCACGCGGACGTTCAGTTCGCGGCGCAGAGCGCTGAGCGTCCTGCGTGGTAATGAGGCGGGATCGTCGGACGGAGCAACCAGCAGCATGCGCACGTCGGCGACGGCGGCAAGTCGGGCAAGCAGCAGTCGTTGAATGCGAGTGAGGTCGTAGATGCCGGAGACGATCAGCGGCGCGCCGCCGAGCGCCTCGCGCACAGCAGAGTCGGGCGTGGCGGAGGCAATGGCGTCTTCGTAGTAAGAGGTGCGGTCAGCACAGGCCGAGACCACCTCCCTCCAGTTGGAGAAGGCGATGTAGAGGTCACTGTGCGGGGCGTCTGGCAGGTCTTCAGGCGTGAGCGCCGCTTCCCGCAGATCGGTGAGCGTTCTCAGCAGCGCTGCGGGCACTCCGGGCGCGTCGGGGTCCAGTCTGGGTAATGAGCGTGCACGCAGGATGCGCTTCAGCGTCGTGCGATCGGCGCCTGCGGGCCAGGCCTGACGCTCGGGGGCGTCGCCAAGCTGGACTACTGCCTGGGCCAGGTCGACGGGGGTGAATCCATAGACAGCGGCGAGGCCGCCGTCGTTCGCCTCGGCCAGTAATCGCTGGGTTGAGAGTCGTTGCAGGGCGGAGCCGTGCAGGATATTGAGGCGGTCGAGCGGCGAATGACGCTCAGCTGCCAGTTGGGTCAAGCGAAGGTCGTTGGCGGCGGGGTCAGGGAGCAGCTCAACCGTGAGTGGCATAGGCGCTCAGGGTATAGGGAAAGCCCTCCCCGGAGAGGAAGTACGAAATCAGGGCTCCCCCACTGGGGGAGCTGTCGCGTAGCGGCTGAGGGAGCTTCTGCTGGCCGGTGGAGGCGAAGGAT
>RKRS01000036.1 GCA_007571275.1 Dehalococcoidia bacterium | reverse complement strand
GAGGCGATGGCTGAGGAGTTCGGCATTCTGACTGACCGCGGGGTGCGAGTCACGGTCGGCGTCTCGGGCACGGGCGGCGGCTTCAAGCGGTTCTGCGCGGGCGAGACGGACATCTCCGACGCTTCACGACCGATCAAGGACGCTGAGGTCGAGCTTTGCACGGAGGCGGGCATCGAGTTCATCGAGGTACCGGTCGCCTTCGACGGACTGACGGTGGTGCTCCACCCGGACAACGACTGGGTCGATTTCCTGACGGTCGATGAGCTGAACCACATCTTCCGCCCGGACGACTTCGCCACCTCCTGGGCCGAGGTGCGCGAGGGCTTCCCCGATGTGGAGATCGCGCTCTACGCGCCGGGCGCGGACTCAGGCACGTTCGACTACTTCACCGAGGCGATCAACGGCGACAGCGGGGTGCACCGCTCGGACAATACGACCTTCTCGGAGGACGACAACGTGTTGGTGCAGGGCGTGTCGGCGGACCGCGGCGGGATTGGCTACTTCGGCTTCAGCTATTACGCGAACAACGCGGACGCGCTCAAGGCGACGCCGGTGGTGAACGACGCAGGCGACGCGGTCCTCCCCTCGAACGAGACGATCAACGACGGTTCCTACAACCCGCTCTCACGTCCGCTGTTCATCTACGTGTCGGTGGCGTCGCTGGAGCGTGAAGAGGTCGTCGCGTTTGTGGAGTACTTCCTGACTGACGGCGTCTGGCTGGTGGACACGCCCGAAGTTGGCTACGTGCAGCTGCCACAGGCGATCTACGCAGCGGCGCTTGACCGCGTCCAGGATCTGGTGACCGGCTCGGCAATCGCCACAGCCAGCGAAGGCGACACGCTCGCGCAAATCTTCGGGGCTGAATAGCCAGGGGCAGCTCGCCTGGTACTAGCGGCAAGCCTCCACAACACCCCCGATCGATCCTCTGATTCGGTCGGGGCATGTTCGCTATTTGACCTCGGTATCGATCACTTACTGAGTGTTAACCGCCTGCCCTGGGTTCGCTCATAGTTTGCTGGCAGGCGCTGCTCCAGCGCACGCAATCTGACTGACCCGACAGCAGTAGAGATCCCACATGTCAGCACAAGCGCCTCGCATGGATGGACCGGAGCGCGACACGGTTCGCTCTCTGCTGGCCGAACTCTGGCGCGACCGCCTGCAGCCGTCGCGGCCGGGCAGCGGTCGGGAAACGCCAGCCGGACGCCTGATTCACGGCGCGCTGTTCGTGACGGCAACGCTTTCGGCCTTCGTCACGGTTGGCATTGTGCTGGTGCTGATCTTCGAAACGATTGAGTTCTTCCGCGAAGTCTCCCTCCTCGATTTCTTCGGCTCGACCAAGTGGTCAGCGCTGTTCGCCGAGAAACAGTTCGGCGTCTGGGCGCTGGTCTGGGGCACGGGAATGATCGCCCTGATCGGTCTGCTGGTCGCGATTCCACTCGGGCTGATGGCGGCGGTCTTTCTCAGCGAATACTCGCCGCCGCGTGTCCGCGCCGTCGTCAAGCCGATCCTTGAGATTCTGGCCGGCGTTCCCACTGTTGTGTTTGGCTACTTTGCGCTGGTCTCGGTGTCGCCGGTCATCCGCGACATCTTCGGCCAGGACGTCGGCATCTACAACGCGCTCTCCGCTGGCATCGTGGTTGGGTTGATGATCGTGCCGATCATCGCCTCGCTCTCCGAGGATGCGATGAATGCCGTTCCGCGCTCGCTGCGTGAAGGCGCCTACGCGCTGGGCTCGACGCGGATGGAAGTCTCGCTGCGGGTCGTGCTCCCGGCCGCGTTCTCTGGCGTCGTCGCCTCCATCATCCTCGCCGCCTCTCGGGCGGTCGGCGAGACGATGGCGGTCACCATCGCCGGGGGCGGCAATCCGCAGTTCGGAGTTGGCCCGCTCGAGGCGGTGCAAACGATGACCGCGATGATCGTCCAGCTCTCGCTCGGCGATACGCCGACGACCTCGATTGAGTTCAAGGTCCTCTTCGCCGTCGCGATGACGCTGTTTGTCCTGACCCTGGCGATGAACATCGTGGCGCAGTGGGTCTCGCGCCGATTCCGGGAGGAATATGAATGAGCGCTGCAGCTCCCTCCGCGCAGCTCACCGCATACTCGCCGCGGGTGCGCATTCGCCGTGGCGTCTCGGTCGGGTTCATGGTCGCCGCCTTGCTGGCGATCGCCATTTCGATGATCATGCTCGGCGCGTTGATCGTCGAGATCGCTGTCGACGGCGCGGCGCGCCTGTTCACCGATGGCGGCGCGGTCGGACGTGAGGCGCGAAGCGGCGGCATCGTCAGTGATCTGCCGACGCCCGATGGCATGGGCTGGATGTCCTGGGCATTGCCGGTGGCGATCGTGCTGCCGTTTGTCGGACCGCGCCTGGTCAACAGCTTCGTTCCTGGACTGTCCCGGCTCGCCGAGCGCATCATGGGTCTCGTGGTCGTCGCGCCGGCGGCCGTCTTCGTCCACATCCTCTACGTCCGCTTCGAGTCCGCTTATTTCATCGATTACGCCAAGGCGGTCGGCATCGATGGCGCCAGCGGGAACATCTTCCAGCTGTT
>RKRS01000210.1 GCA_007571275.1 Dehalococcoidia bacterium | reverse complement strand
CATCGTCGAGCCGCCGGATACCGTGGTCACCCGCAGCTACATCAACTGGCCCAAGGGTGGCCGCGTCGGTCTGATGAACTTCATCACCCACTTCGCGGCACAGCGGATCAAGACCTGAGGCATACGCCAGAAAGGACGCTGTCATGTCCAACCTCTCCGTTGCGGTGTTGACGGGCGGGCACTATTTCCACGTCCGCCCGTTCATCGACTTCTTCAATGATCTCGACGGCATCGACGCCTACGTGCATCACTTCGACCAGTGGTTGTACGGCGCCGGCAATGACTCGTTCCTGCCCGACGGCATGCGGATCAGCCGCCCTGACCTGCGCGGCGACCATGGAATCGTCGAGCCGCCCTCAGACGATCAGGACATGCGCGACAGCTACGACGTCACGCTGTTCTACACCATGCTGCGGGACGAGCCAGAGCAGAAGACCATCGCCTGCCTCGAGCGTATGGTCGACTCGGGCATGCCGATCTTCGTGATGCACCACGCCTTGCTCAACTGGGGCACGGGCGGCTTCTGGTCGGAGGTGATCGGGATGCCTGACCGCAGCATCGAGGTCGATGACACTTGGGAGAGCACCTACGAGGTGCAGGTCAATGCTGACCACCCGGCAGCCGCCGGGCTGTCCGACTTCTCGATCCAGGACGAAACCTACGATATCGCCGACTGTGGCGACGACTGCGACGTGCTGTTGACGACCGAGAACGAGCACTCGATGCGTACGCTCGCCTGGACGCGGGTCTACCGAGACTCGCGCGTCTTCTGCACCCAGCTCGGACACGATCCGCGCACATGGTCGAATGCAAACTTCAGCCGTCTGGTGAGCAACGGCCTGCAATGGTGCGCCAGCCGCTGACCCAGCGAAACTGTTGGCAACGGATGTAGCATCGCCAGCTCAGCCGAGTGGGGTGGGGGACCCCCTTCAGCCACTACGTGACAGCTTCCCCCCAGAGGGGGAAGCGGGGATGCCAGCGGCGCGGGAGAGCGCGCCTCCCTCAACCGTCATACCGCCTGCCTTCGGCCGTCAGTCGGGGTATGACGGAGTTTGCCTCCTTTTGGCAAGTGGGTCGGGAGTGCGACGAAGGAGGGTATCGGGGATTCGTTTCTTTAAGAGTGTGATGGGTGCTGGCGCGCTCTAGCTGCCGCGCTTGGAGGGATGCCAGCGCAACACATAGCGGTCGATGCCGGCTACGATCATGTACTGGCTGATACCCAGCAGGCAGGCCATCACGATCGCCGTCCAGACCTCTACGGTGTGAACATTGTTCGCTTCGTTGCGGATGTAGCCGCCAAGGTTTTCGAAGCTGCCGCCGAAGTATTCGGAGATGATCGCGACGATCATCGCGATCGTGACCGCGATCTTCATCCCCGAGAAGAAGAACGGCAACGCGTAGGGCAGGTGCAGGCTCCAGAACATGCGGAAGTGTCCGGCGGCATAGGAGCGCATCAGTTCCCGGGCGTTCGGATCTGCGCTGCGCAATCCAACCAGCGTATAGGTGAACAGGATCGGAGCCGTGGCAATGGCCACGGTCGCAATCTTCGAGCCCGCCTCAATTCCGAACCAGACCACTGTTAACGGAGCGAGCGAGATCACCGGCACCGCCTTGAGTACGGCCGCATAGATGCCGATACCTTCCGCCAGCCAGCGGGTGCGGAACGTGAACGCCGCCAGGCCGATCCCGATCGCGCCGCCCAGCAGCAGCCCACGACCGGCGACGCCCAGCGTATTTCGGCCCTGACGGATGAGTCGGCCAAAGTCGTCGACGAACATGCTGGCAATCTCGCTCGGTCGCGGCAGCAGGAAGCGCTGGATCTCGAATACTTCGATGATTAACTCCCAGAGTGCGATCGCGGCGATGAACACGAGCAGCGGGGGAATCACCACGCTGGCGTGGCGGCTCCATGGCCGCGGCTGTTCGGCGCTGGTCTCCAGGGTCGGGTCTGCAGTAGTCACAAGCCGCCAACCATCGCCTTGCTCAGCGACTCGCGGACTTGAGTGACCAACTCGTAGTAGCGAGTCGACTCCTCTACCTCAGTCGTCCTGGGATATGGCAGATCAATCGGGATGATTTCCTGCACACGTCCGGGACGGGCGGTCATGACCACGACTCGGCCGGACAACAGCACCGCCTCGGGAATGCTGTGTGTGACAAAGAGAATCGTGGTGTTCGTTTCCGCCCAGATGCGATGCAGCTCGAGGTTCATCCGGTCGCGCGTGATCTCGTCGAGCGCCCCGAATGGTTCGTCCATCAACAGGATGGATGGTCGGAAGACGAGCGCGCGTGCCAGCGAGACGCGCTGTTGCATGCCGCCGGAGAGCTGATAGGGATGGTGACTTTCGAATCCGTTCAGTGCGACCATGTCCAGCAGCCGCTCAATCTCTTCATCCTTCTTCTCTTTGGACATGCCGGAGATCTTCATGATCTCCAGAGGTAAGGCGACGTTCTTCCAGACCGTTCGCCAATCGAACAGTGTGGGCGCCTGAAAGATGAAGCCGTAGTCGCGGTCAAGTCGCGCCTGGCGGGGCGACTTACCATTGACTACGACCGAGCCGCCGCTCGGCTCGATCAGATCTGCGGCGAGCCGCAGCAAGGTCGACTTGCCGCAGCCCGAAGGACCGATGAGCGAGACGAACTCACGCTCGGCGATGTCGAGATCCACCGACTCGATGGCGAGCGTGGCATTGACGCCGCTGCCGAATTCCTTGCGCACGCCCTCGAACGAGATCGCGATCTGGGTCCCGATTGCGACCGTTTCCGATGCGTTATCCGTTGTCGTCATGGAATGCCTCCACTAACTCAGTTCCTGGGCTCGGTGGCCGCGCAGCACGGCGATCTGAATGAGGCGAACCATCGCCACCATCGCTCCGCCCAACAGGCAGGCCCCGCCGATGGCCGCGAACAACGACTCCGGTTGCAGGCTGAAGTACTGCTGCGATGTCAGAATCACGACTCCGATCCCATCCTGTGAGCCCACCGGCAGTTCGGCCACGATCGCGCCGATCACGCTGAAGGCCGCTGCTACCTCCAGGCCAGTGAAGATGTAGGGCAGCGCGCTGGGCAATCGCAACTTGAAGAACACCTCGGTGCGCGAGGCGCCATAGGATGCCATCAGATCGAGGCTGTCCTGCGAGACGTCGCCGATGCCTCGGGCGGTCGAGACCGCGATGGGGAAGAAGGCGAGGAATCCGGCGATAAGCGCCTTGGTCTCCCAGCCAGTCCCGAGCCAGATCACCAGCGCTGGAGCGATCGCGACGATTGGCACCGTCTGAGCCCCGATCACGAACGGCATGATCCCGCGACCGGTCCATCGACTGAGCGCCATCAACGTCCCGGCAGCAAATCCTGCGATGATGGCAACGGCCAGGCCGGTCAGCGCCTCGATGAATGTCAATCGGAGATTGCGGCCCGTGTCCAGCCAGACTTTGTCACCCTGCGAGTTGGTGCTGAACAGGTAGTTGACGACCTCATGGAAGTGCGGCAGCGTCGTCCGCGGCGCATCAGTCGCCCATTTCAGAAACTCCCAGCCGCCGAGGAAGATGGCAACCAGGATGAGGATCAGGATGATCCTGGCCGAGGCCGAGCGAAGACGTTCCGCGCGTTCGTCCGTCAGGAAGCGATCAGATGCGGCGATCTGGGGAGAAACCTCCGGGCTCGCGCTGGCGCTCATCGATCGACGAATTCACTCTCCACACCAGGGCCAGCTCAGTCGCGCTGCCGAACAGCGTTGGCGATCTTCTCGACCGTGCTCTGATAGTTGGCGAGCGGCGTGAGCACCGGCTCGCTGCAACCGGCGGCGACAAATGCTTCAATTCGATCGAGGGTTTCGGACGTCGTGCCACAGCAGCAGACGTTACGGACCAGCTCATCGGGAATGAACTTCGTCGCCTCTTCAATCTGCTCCTGGGTTGCCGGCCAGCCCATCACGCTCTTGACTCCGACGATCTGCTCCGGCGTAGCGCCGCAGGTCTCGGTGATGTGCGGCTGTTGCCCGATGTACTGGGTGAGGAACTTCTTGCAGGCGTCGACTGCGGCCTGTGGGTCGTCGTCGTCGATCGCGACGCCAAGCAACTGTGGGCAGTCGATCTCATCCATCGAGCGCCCGGCGCGGTCAGCGCCGATCTTGATGTGTTCGAGCGAGAGCGCCGTGTACTCGGGCGGGACGAGGAAATCCATCAGCGCGCCGTCAGCGACTTCGCCGACCAGCTCCATCATCCGCAGCCTGACCGCGCCGATGTAGATCGGCACGGGATACGAGGGGTTGTCGTCGTCCTCGGGAGTATCGAACTTGATGTCCTCCACGTCGACGTATTCGCCTTGATAGGTCACGGATTTGCCGTCCAGCAGGTCCTGGAGCGCGAGGATGATCTCTTTCATCGCCGTCCGCGGCTTGGCCGTGTGCAGGCCGTTGCGCGTAGCCAGCGGTTCCCACCATGCGCCCAGTCCGAGTTTGATTCGGCCCGGCGCCATGTCGTCGAGCGTGCGGGCGGTCATGCCCAGCAGGCCAACGCTGCGGGTCCGGAACGGGAAAATGCCGCTGCCGATGGTGATCCGATCGGTGTTGGCTGCGGCGAGCGTCATGTGCACGACGGCGTTACGTGTCAGCCGGCCCTCGCCGACCCAGACCGTCTCAAATCCGTGTTCCTCTGCCCACTGAGCCTGGTCGATGATGTCCCGTGGATGGTCAATGCCCGACATCAGTCCGAGTTTCATGTCTGCTACTCTCATCCGCTTTGCCTGATTCGAGGCCAGCTGGCGTCAGCTATTCGTCGTCGTCTTCGGCATCGAGCTCAGCGAAGACCTCCTGAGCAACCTGTAGCCCCGACAGACCCATCGGGAATCCGCCGTAGGCGAATTGATGCACGAAGATGCTCTGGACCTCCTCGCGCGTGAATCCTTGTGCCAGTGCGCCGGCGATGTGCCCGCGCAACTGCCGCTCGCGGCCCAGCGCCGAGATCGTGGCCAGCGTGATCACTCGCTTGGTGCGCAGATCGAGCGGGCCGTGAGTCCAGACATCACCAAAACAGAACTCAGCCAGCATTCGCGCTACATCAGGCCCAACGGCGCCGTTGGCTTCGGCGATAGCGTCCATTCCCGCGGGATTCATGCTGATGCTGTTCATCAGCTCCACACCCTGCTGGTAGCGATCACTGCTCTTGTAATCAGTCACAACGGAAATCCGTTTCTTTGAGTCGGTCTCTGTTGGCGCCGCGTCGACCGCGCTATGAGCGCACAGCCGCGTCGGTGATGTCGAGCGCGCGGTCGACGATCGACAGCGCCCAGCGCAGCTCCTCTTCGCTGATTGAAAGCGGCGGATTGCCAAAGATGAAGTCGCCGCGGACGTTGACGAACATGCCCTCGTCGCGGAAGAACTGATCAACCTGAACGGTCAGCTCCGGATTGGTCGACATCAGCGGTTCCTTGGTGCTGCGGTCGGCAGTCAACTCGAGGACGGTGAACAACCCGCGGCCGCGAGCCTCGCCGATCGAGGGGTGCCGCGTTTTCATCGCGGCGTACTCGGCTTGCATGATCTCGCCCATGTGCACGGCGTTCTCGATCAAGCCATCCTCTTCGTAGACACTGAGCGTGGCCAATGCCGCGGCACAGCCCACCGTGTGGCTGCCGTAGGTGATCCCGTGACCTAGCGGGTTGTGCTCGAAGTGGGCGGCGATCGAGTCGTTGACCATCACCGCGCCCAGCGGCACGATCGCGCTGGTCAGCCCCTTGGCCATCGTCATCATGTCCGGGACGACGCCTTCGTGCTCAATGGCAAACCACTTGCCGGTGCGTCCGAATCCTGCCATTACCTCATCGTCGATCAACAGGATGCCGTAGCGATCGCATAGCTCTCGGATGCCCTGATACCAGCCATCCGGCGGGACGATGATCCCGTTGGTGCCCGTGATCGGTTCCAGCAAGATGGCCGCGATCGTCTCGGGGCCCTCGCGTTGGATGACGTCTTCGAGGTACTGCATGTAGGCGGGAACGAAATCTTCCTGATCGACCGCCAGCGGGCTTCGATACAGATAAGGATCGAGGATGCGGACGACGCCGGTCATTCCCTCCTCGGCAGGCATGCGCCGGAAATCCCCCGAGGCGTACATCACGCCCTGGCTGCTGCCGTGATAGGAGCGGTAGCGGGTCAGAATCTTGTGTCGGCCGGTGTAAAGCCGAGCGATACGCACCGCCGCCTCATTCGCGTCGGCCCCGGCCAGCGTGATGTAGGACTTGTTCAGGCCCTTTGGCGAGATCCGCGCCAGTTCGCGGCCCAATCGCCCCCGCGCCTCGGTCGCATGGGCCGGTACCACGTACGGCAGCTCTGCGACCTGTTCGGCGATCGCCTGAACAACCCGATCATCCGCATGTCCGATGTTGACGCACATCGCCTGCGAGTTGAAGTCGAGATAGCGCTTCCCGTCCGCATCCCAGAGGTAGATGCCTTTGGCGCGGACGAACGGGATCGGATTGATCTGCTCCTGGGTTCCCCACTCATACAGCGTGTACTCGCGGCACAGATCGAGGATTTCCTGGGCGCTCGCAGCAGTGACGGCCTGGTCGGTGGTCATGTCAGGCCGTCACGCTCTCGGGATGGTCGAGCACATACGGTGTTGATCGACGAATGTACTGTCCACGCCCCAGTTCGCCGAGAAACTCCTCGCCCCTGACGATGATCTCGCCGCGCGAGATCACGGTACTCGGACGGCCGCTGACCTGCATCCCTTCGTAGAGGTTGTAATCAACGCGCATGTGATGTGTGGCGGCCTCGATCGTGTAGTTCGCATTGGGATCCCAGACCACGATGTCCGCGTCCGCGCCGATACCGATGACGCCCTTTCTCGGGTAGAGGCCGAAGAGTTTGGCCGGCATCGTGCAGTTGAGATCGACGAAGCGCATCATGTCGAAGCGGCCGCCTTTGACGCCGCCCTCGTACATCAGGTGCATCCGGTTCTCGACGCCCGGGACCCCGTTCGGGATGTAACGGAAGTCACCCTTGCCCATCGGCTTCTGCGGCGGCAGCTCGGCCAGGTCGTCCTGCATGCGGAAGGTGCAGTGATCGGTGGCGATGACCGAAAGCGCACCGGTTTCGATCCCCCGCCAGAGTTCGTCCTGGTTGGCGCGCTCGCGGATCGGCGGCGAGCAGATGTATTTGGCCGCCTCGAAGCCGGCGTTCTCGTAGTCCTCGTAGGCGGCGAACAGGTACTGCGGACAGGTCTCGGCCCAGACGTTTTGCCCCCGAGCCTTCGCCGCTTCCACCTCAACCAGCGCCGTACGACTGGAGAGATGCACGATGTAGACCGCCGAACCAGCCATCTCCGCCATGGCGATGCCGCGATGTGTCGCCTCACCCTCAACGAGGTGCGGGTGGGCGTGCATGTGCATGTGCTCCTGCAGCTTGCCCTGCTGGGTGAATTGTTCGGTGATCTGTTGGATCACGTGGCCGTTCTCGGCGTGCAGGGTGACGATCGCGCCGGTGTCGGCCGCGACCTGCATCGCGCGGAAGATGGTCAGGTCGTCGACCATCATGGTGCCGGGATAGGCCATCAGCAGCTTGAAGCTGGTCACGCCCTCGCCGGGAAGCGCGGCCAGTTCCTCCAGGTACTCCTGCGAAGAGAGGTTGGTCGCCATCAAATGGAAGCCGTAATCGATCACGGCCTGCGGTTCGGCCTGTCGGCGTCGGTGTTCAATCGCCTCAATCGGCGACATGCCGTCGCGCTCTTGGCGGGCGAAGTCGACGACCGTGGTCGTGCCGCCGAAGGCGGCGGCGACGGTGCCCGATTCCCAGCTGTCTGCCGTGATCGTGCGGAACACGGTCTCGCCGAGGTGAGTGTGCACATCGATCCCGCCGGGGATGACGTACTGTCCCTCAGCCGAGACGACCGTGTCGGCGGCGACTTCGAGATTGGCTCCGATTTGCACGATCACGCCATCGTCGACGAAGACGTCGGCGACATACTGCTCGCTCGCGGTCGTGACGGTTCCGCCTGCAATCAGGATGGATGCCACATCACACCTCCTTCATTGATCACTGATCGGTACGACTAGGGCTTGGTCAGTGGCGCGTACATGTCTGGACGCCGGTCGCGGTAGAACGGCCACTCGGCGCGCGTCTCGGAGAGCTGGTCCAGGTCGAGGTCGGTCACGATCACTGCCTCCTGGTCGTCGGCCTGGGCGAGGACCTCGCCGCTGGGATTGCAGAAGTAGCTGTGGCCGTAGAAGTGGACATCCGGCTTGATCGACGTGCCGACCCGGTTGATGGTGCCGACGAAGTATCCGTTGGCGATGGCGTGGAAGCGCTGTTCGACATCCCATAGCACTCGCGAGTGTCCGGCCGTCGCCGAAGGGATGAAGACGATCTCGGCGCCATTCAGACCCAGCGCCCGTGCGCCCTCGGGGAAATGGCGGTCGTAGCAGATATAGACGCCGATCCTGCCCACGCTGGTATCGAAGGTGGGATAGCCGAGGTTGCCGGGGCGGAAGTAGTACTTCTCGAGGAAGTTGTCCGAGTGCGGAATGTGGGTCTTGCGATACTTGCCCAGGTAGGTACCGTCTGAGTCGATCACTGCGGCACAGTTGTAGAGGAAGCCGGGCGACTCCTCTTCATAGACCGGCACGATCAGCACCATCCCGGTCTCTCTGGCCACTTCCTGCATGCGCTGCACGGTCGGACCGTCGGGTACCGGTTCAGCCAGGCTGTACCAGCTCTTGTCCTCGACCTGGCAGAAGTACGGGCCCGTCGCGAGTTCCTGCAGACAGGTGATCTGGGCGCCCTGCTCGGCGGCCTGCCCGATCAGCTTTACCTG
>RKRS01000063.1 GCA_007571275.1 Dehalococcoidia bacterium | reverse complement strand
CCCCCCTCTGCCTTCGGCATCTCCCCCTCAGAGGGGGAGAGAGGACTCGCACCTTGTTCGTCGTTCCTGCGAAAGCAGGAACCCCAGCGGCGTATGTGCGCTGTATGGGTTCCTGCTTTCGCAGGAACGACGGGTGGCTAAGGCGGCTGGGCGCGCTGCATCAGTTCGCGGAGTGTGTAGTTGACGCTCTGCACGTTGAGATCGGGCGCTCGTTGAAAGGGCTGCCGCAGATAGCGCAGCTCGTGGCCGCCGTCAGGCTGGAACGCGACCAGCGCCAGGATGTACTGCTCAGGATTGTTGAGCGAGAAGAGGATTTCGTTGTTGGTCACGGTTACGGTGTCGGCGCTGGCGCGGCGTCCCTTGACCTCAATGAAGCGCAGCCGCTGTTCGCCAGTCGGATCGCGACTTTCGATGTCGTATCCGCGACGCTCAAACTCGACATCGGTGGGCTCAAAGCCAAGCTGTCGCTCCATCGCCATCACGATTGCTCGCGCTTGGGCGGCAATCTCCTGCGTATCAGTCAGGGTCTCCGGACCTGGCTCAGGAGTCGGGTTGCCGCGCATCGCGGCGATCAGCCCGGCCGGCACGATCATCAGCCCACCGATGATTGCCGGCGGCTCGGCGCGGATCTCCGACTCGCGGTCGAGCTCGGCCATCCGTCGCTTCAGCCGATTGTGCAGCTCATCCCCACGTCGCCAGGCCTCACTCGCGTTGAGTCGGGCGTTGACCCGACCAGCCGCCTCCGCTTCCTTGAGCTCTGCGGCGCGGCGATCCCAGTGGGCGATCTCCTTGGTCAGGCGGTCCTGCACCGCCGCCCGCGTCTTGTTGATCCAGTGCAGACGCCTGGTCCGCACCGACTCCATGTGCCGAGGCACGATCTCGCCGATCAGGTGTCGCTTGGCGCGCTGCTCGAGCTCGCCGGTGATCCAGGCAGTTTCCGGACAGGCCAGCACGGCGTCCACGTCAGGGTCGTCATCGCCCAGCGGCCGATAGTCGAGGTACGGGGCATACTGCGGATGCCGCGCCTCGCCGTTGGCGTCAAGCTCGACGTAGTGCACCTGCTTGGAGATCACATGTCGCCCGCCATTCGGCAGCGGACTGGCGTCCTGGATCGAGTGCTCGGCGTAGAACAGGATGCGCGGCTCGGTACCCGGGTCGCGCTCGTCGACAAGGATCGTGCCGCGCCTGAGCAAGTCGCCGTAGCGTTCGAGGGTGAGCTCGAGCGTCGCGTCGAGCAGCGGGTGTCCCGGGCAGGTGAAGGCCGCCAACGGTCCCGGCCCCGCAATCCGCTGCTTCTCGAACACGACGCGTTCATAGCGTCTCAGCACCCGCTCGCCCTGTCCGCGCCGACGGTCGTGCTGGCAGATCGCCGCAGGTACGTGGGTGATCTGGTAGCGCTTCGATTCACGCTGACGCAAGCGTCCGCCCAGCCGCTCGAAGGCGTCGCGGAAGTAGGCTTCGATGTAGTACGGCTGCAGCCGTCGCGACTTGGCTCGTTCCATGTCCTCGCGCACGCGCGTGACGCCGGGCGCGTCCAGGATCTCGACAGCCAACGCGCGATCTTCGATCAGCGCTTCGAGGTGCGGGCGGTCAATCGCGCCTTCGACTGTTTCAATCAGCCGGGCGCGAACCTCGGGTCGCTGGCCGTAGCGAATTGCTTGAATCATCAGATCGCGCAGCGCTTGGCCATCGAATTGCAACTTGCCGAGCACGTCGAAGACCTGTCCGCCGAGCGCTCGGCGCGCCTCCTCGAGCTTGTCCAACAACGTGCGGTAGACGTCACCCTCGCGCGTCTCCTCGGCGACCAGATTCCAGAGGTGGCAGACTTCAGTTTGGCCGATGCGGTGGATGCGTCCGAAGCGCTGCTCGATCCGGTTGGGATTCCAGGGCAGGTCGTAGTTGATCATCAGATGCGCGCGCTGCAGGTTGATGCCCTCGCTGGCGGCGTCGGTGGCCAGCAGGATCTGCACCTCCTGGTCATGCAGAAACCGCTCCTGCGCGCGCTGTCGCTCTTCGCGCCCGAGTCCGCCATGAATCACGACGAGCGCCTCGCTGCGTCCGAGCAGCCGGACGATGTTCTCGTGCAGGTAGCTCAGGGTGTCGCGATGCTCGGTGAAGATCACGATCTTCTGGTCGCGCGATGGAGTCGGCGCCGCGATCGCGCCAGCGCCGAACGGCAGCGCATCCTCATTGACGGTTTGCCCGTCCGTCCGGCTGCCACTTGGGATATCGAGCAACCAGGTGAGCGTCTTGGCCAGCTCACTCCACTTCGTGTCGCCACTGCGTTGTACCTCGGTCGCCCGATGTTCCAGTCGCCGCAATGTGGCGATCTCCGCCTTCAGCTCCACAACCGTGCGGGCGGCTGTGGCCTGATCGAGGATCGCGTGGTTCTCCTCTTCGGGCATGTCATCGAATCCGTCGAGGTCATCGAGCTGCAGTAGAGCCGTCCTCGCGTCGAGGACCAACGCGCCGCGCTGGTGCGCTTCGACCTCGAGCTGTCGACTCTCCAACCGCGCGCGTCGTCGTTGCAGCGATCGCAGAATCGCCTCCGGCGACGAGGCCAGCCGGCGTTGGAG
>RKRS01000204.1 GCA_007571275.1 Dehalococcoidia bacterium | reverse complement strand
AACTGATCGTTCGTGCGACAGCGGCACGGCGCAGAATCTCTCTGATATCTCCCCCTCTGGGGGAGATGCCGAAGGCAGAGGGGGCTACCGGCTAACTCGGATCACCATTACCTTCTCTCCGATCAAGCATATCGCCTGATCGGAAGGGACACGTCAGTTATGCCTATCGCGGAAGAACGCTACAGCCGAGCTGCTCTAATCAGCTTCGCAAGCAACTACAACTCGGCCTCTGAAGCAATCATGGAGCTGGTCGACAACCCAATTGACTATCGCGGTGGGCGCAAACTACACATCGACGTCGATGTAGATTTCCAGATCAAGAATCCAGGAATGCCGAATGGCCGCATCTCAATCCGAGATTGGGGCGGGTAAGGCATGGACCTTGCCGATCTGCAGAATTGGCTGTGGTGGGGTGGCGGAGAAGAGCACTACCAAGATCAGATTGGACAGTTTCACGTTGGCGGTAAGCTGGCCGCAATTTATCTGGCGGAAAAGCTGCAAGTGACCTGCCGGCAGGCAGGAGACAACCAAATCTGGCACTTCACCGACAGCCAGTGGGGGAGCCGCACACAATTCGCTAAAGACGAGTTGGAGTTCTGCGAACTACCGCCGCGACAGAGCGGATGGATTTACGAACTTGGAAAAGAGGTCGGATTCGTACAGGTCACACTGAGCGGAATCAAACACGGTCACTTCACGCTCGATGAACTACGGGCGACACTCACAGACACCTACGAAACGTTGCTGGAAAGCGAAGACCTCGTCATCCGCGTCAACGGCGAGCCGCTTGCCGCATCAACTCTACCGTGGCTCTCCGGTTTCACCACGAAGTCGATTGAGCCTACTGAGATCAGCGACGGAGTATTCATCAGTGGGCGGGTCGGCGCCATAAACCGACGCAATCTACCTCGCGGAATGTCGGAACGGGTGCTGCCTGGAATCCGTACCGACTTTAATGGACGCAAAATTACATCAGGTGAGTCGTTCGGCGTCAATCTCCAAGGTCGCGGACGTTCACAGCGTGTCTTCGGTGAGATCAGTATCAGCGGACCGGGTTTCAAGCCAAACCAAAACAAGACCGGCTGGGATCTGAATTCGCCGGAATGGGCTGCAATCAGTCGATACGTCAAACCGCTGATCCAGCAAGTGGTGCGTGACCTCGAGGAACCGGGGCTGTCGGGATCAATCAGTACGACGAATGTACCAGAGCTTCGCAAGACAAATGCCCTGTCCTTCAAGATGAGTTGGCTCAACGACGATGGCGCAGAGGCTGAAGAGGCGAGCAGAATTGAACGCGCGGCAGAGGCCATGCGGCTGCAACCCAAGGAGTGGGTGAGATACGTAATCCGCAGAGCGTTAGCGCGCAAGGATGCAGAGGAGCAGACTTTCGGTTCCTATACCTGGGACCAAGACGAGGACATCGTGCGATAGAGCCCCCTCCGTCACTTCGTGACACCTCCCCCAGAGGGGGAGGTTTGGAAGATGTTGTTCCTTACCCAGGAGAGGGTTGGGAGCTACCGCTACCCCCTCCGTCGTTCCCGCGTAAGCGGGGGAACCCACAGGAGCGATCTCTGTAGCTCTACTGCACCTGATAGGACACTGGCAGACGCTTGATCCCGCCGATGAGACCGCTGGTCAGACGCTCGACTTCGCCTTCGATCTGGAAGTGGTCCAACCTGCCGATCACGTGGCGGAAGATGGAGCGCATCTCCAGTCTGGCCAGATTCGCGCCCAGACAGAAGTGCTCGCCGAACCCGCCGAAGGCCAGATGCTCGTTCGGCGACCGCTGGATGTCGAAGACTTCAGGGGCGTCGAACACATCCTCGTCGCGGTTGGCCGATGGATACCACATCGCCAGCGTCTCGCCTGCCTTGATCGGGACGCCCCGTATCTCGGTGTCCTCCGTCACCGTGCGAGCGAAGTGCACTACCGGCGAGGTCCAGCGCAACATCTCCTCGACCGCGCTGTTGAGCAACTCGGGCTGCTCGCGCAGCAGCTCATATTGCTCGGGATGCTCGATCAGCGCCTGCATGCCGCCTGAAGTAGCGTTGCGAGTCGTCTCGTTCCCGGCCAGGATCAGCAGGATCGCGTACGAGAGAATCTCGTGCTCAGGCATCGGCTTACCGTCGATCTCGGCCTGAACCAGCATCGTCATCACGCTCTCATCAGGATCGCGACGCTTGCGCTCAATATGGGCCATGAAGTAGCCCTGCAGACCGCGCATCCCGGCTTGCCAGGTCTCCCGACGCGTGCGTCCGCGCTGATACTCCGGGTCCTCGGAACCGATGAACTCGTTGGTCCAGCGGAAGATATCGTCCCACGACTCGCGCTCGACCGCGAGCAACTCACAAATCGCGGCCATGGGCATCTTCGCGGCAACGTCGCGGACGAAGTCAGCCTCACGGCGGTCGGTCAGTTGATCGACCAGGTGCGCCGCCGCATCGTCCACTACCTGCTCGGCGATCTCATCGATCCGATCTTCCAACAGACGCATCCCGCGCGGCGAGAAACGGCGGCTGGTCGCGTTGCGGTACTGGCCGTGCTCGGGCGGGTCCATGTTAATCAGGTTCGGCACGGTCAGAT